>JALOMZ010000141.1 GCA_025455205.1 Chitinophagaceae bacterium
TGTTCAATTACCCGGAAGTGCTGTTCATGCAGGCGGAAGCTGCCAAACTGGGCTACACTGCCGGTGGCGATGCCGAAGCAGAAGCAAAGTATAAGGAGGCCATCAAGGCCAGCTGGCAGATGTATGGGGTATTTGACCAGGCCAAATATGATGCTTACCTGGCCAATGCGGCTGTAGCCTACAACGCAGCCGAAGGACATAAGAAGATTCTTACCGAAAAGTGGGTGCACATGTATCTGAACAGCTGGGAGAGCTGGAACGACTGGCGCCGCACCGGATTCCCCACGCTCACGCCTGCCACCGATGCAGTTGACTCAAGGGGTATTCCCCTGCGCCTGGGCTACCCGCCGGCAGAGTCCTCCCTCAATGGAGACAATTACAAGGCTGCTGTAACCAATATGGGCGGCACCGACGATAACTACGGGAAAATGTGGTGGCTGAAATAGCCCGCATGCTCCTCCTGAAAATTGGCTTCCCAAAAGGGAGGCCAATTTTCTTTTGTGCCCCGTCAATTCTTCCGAAATTTAGGATACAAAACCGCAGAGCCATGGCAGCCATTCTGGAATCCTGGGAAGCTAATGCGCGACAATGGATTGATGTGCTGGACGCCGGCGAACTGGATAGCCGGGAGTTGGTGACCAATCAGGCGGTGATGGATGCCATTGCACGCCTGCATCCTTCACTGGTGCTGGATGCGGGCTGTGGCGAAGGATGGCTCTGCAGGGCATTGCATAAAAAAGGTATTGATGCTGTAGGGGTAGATGGAACCACAGAGCTCATTCACCAGGCGCGCCTTCGCGGGGAGGGACATTACGAATTGCTGACTTTTGAAGAATTGCTGGAGCAGTCGCCCTGGCCCATGGCCTATTTTGATGTGGTGGTGTTCAATTTCTGCCTGTATGAAAAGGCACTCACCCAAAACCTGCTGCACGCGGCCACCCGCTGGGTTTTTCCCCACGGCAAGCTGGTGATCCAAACCCTGCATCCCTTTGCAGCCCTGGGTACAGGCCGCCCGTATGAAGATGGCTGGCAGGTGGAAAGCTGGGCTGGATTGCCCCGTGCATTCAGCCATCCCTACAAATGGTATTACCGTACCATGGGAAGCTGGCTGACACTCCTGCTGAGTGCCGGCTGGCAAATACTGGCTTTGGAAGAACCCCTGCATCCCAGAACCGGGCGGCCGGCCAGCCTGCTCATAACGGCGCAGAAAACAGCAACCGCCATACGGCACTGATAGGCCGTACCGGCATCCCCGGTACTTACTTTAGAAAACTGTCTTCAATGAATGCGGCCACCTTCACCAGGTCGCCGTTGCTTTCTTCGTATACTTTCAGCTGGCGGTCGGCGCCGGTACCCGTTTCCATCATGGAACGGATGAAGCCAATGGCCTCGCGGCTGCCCAGCGGGTCCAGCACATCGTCTACAAAGTCCAGCAGCTCATAGATGAGGGCGCGGGTGTTTACTTCCGCCTCCTTGCCAAAGTCAATGAGCGTGCCATCAATGCCATAGCGGCTGGCCCGCCACTTATTTTCATTGATGAGCGGACGGGGATACATGATGAAGTTCATGTTCTGGCTCCGCAGCTTGTACAGCTTGGCGCAAATGGCCTGGAACATGGCGGCAATGGCAATGGTCTCATCCACGGTCATCGGGATATCACAAATGCGGAATTCCACCGTGTTGAAGAAAGGATGCACCCGAAGGTCCCACCAGATCTTCTTGGCATTGTCAATGCAATTGGTTTTGATGAGCAGATTCACAAAGCGGTCGTAGCTCTCCACGTTCTCAAAATATTCCGGGAGCCCGGTGCGCGGAAATTTGTCGAACACCTTGGTGCGAAACGATTTGTAGCCTGTTTTGCGGCCCTCCCAGAAAGGGGAGTTGGTAGACAATGCATACACGTGCGGCAGGAAGTAGCGTGCACTGTTGGCTATGTGCATGGCAATGTCGCGGTTTTCCATACCCACATGCACGTGCAGGCCAAAGATGAGGTTGCTGCGGGCCGCTTCCTGCAATTCGTCTATCAGCTGGCTGTAGCGGGCATGATCGGTAATCAGCTGGCGCTCCCAGTGGCTGAAGGGATGGGTGCCGCTGGCACCCACTGAGAGGTTCAGTTCGCCGGCAATGGTTTTGATGGTGCGGCGCAGGGTGCTGATGTCTTTGTAGGCTTCTTCAATGTTCTGGCAGATATCGGTGCCTACTTCCACCACGGCCTGGTGCATTTCGGCCTTCACTTTGTCGCGGATCACTTTCTGGCCTTCGGTAACGATCTTCTGTTCGTGGCTTTTCAATTCCTTGGTGGCCGGGTCAATCACCATGTATTCCTCTTCAATGCCCAGGGTGAATTGTTTGTAGGAGAGTGCCATATCAGCAATGGTTGATGGGTTTCAAATGATAAGCGCTTTGAAAATAGGGGAGAATTGGCAGATTCATCCCAACGGGCATAAAAAAATCCGGATCCCAGTGCTGGGTTCCGGATGGTTTGGATGCAGCAGGCAGCGGCTGCTGCCCCTGATTATCACTGCGACAGCGGCTGTCCGGCTGTGCTTTTCTTAAGGTATTCGCCCCAGGTGAGGTTGTCCTGGCCGGGTACCTGGGCCAGGGCTCTTTCAATGGCATAGTTGGCGGCGGTTTCAATCACCCAGTCGAAGTTCTCCTGGCCCACGCTGTTGATGTCGGCATCGGGCGCGGGGTTGCAGAAGTCAATGGCATAGGGAACGCCATCACGCAGGGCCAGTTCCACGGTATTGAAATCATATCCCAGGTACTGGTTGATGCGCAGTACAATCTCTTCCATCAGCTTATACCGTTCGGCGCTGGGGCTGAAATTGGCCACATAACGCAGGTGGTGGGGGTTGCGGGGCTCGTAGGGCATGATGCGCACGTGCTTGCCGCCAATGCAGTAGCAGCGGTAGTATTCATCAAAGATGATCTCTTCCTGCAGCAGCATCACCAGCTGTTCTGTTTCCGGATGCTTCTGGTAGAATTCTTCCAGGTTATTGAGCTTGTATACATTCTTCCAGCCACCGCCTGCAAAGGGCTTCATATAGGCGGGGAAGCCCACATAGTCAAAAATGCCTTGCCAGTCCATGGGATAGGCCAGGTTGGTGAACGAATCATTGCTGGTGTCAGTAGGATGCTCGTAGGAAGGCAGCAATACCGTTTTGGGCACGGGAACGCCAATTTTGGTGGCCAGGCAGTTGTTGAAGAATTTCTCATCGGCGCTCCACCAGAAGGGGTTGTTGATCACCGCGGTGCCGCAGAGGGCGGCATTTTTCAGGTAGGCCCGGTAGAAAGGAACGTCCTGCGAAATACGGTCGATGATCACGGCATAATCCGTGGCCTCGCCTTGTGCCACGCGGGCAATGTTCACCGGTTCGGCAACAATGCCATCAATCCGCTTGCTGTTGATGCGTTCAATTACGCCGTAAGGGAAGGAACGTTCCTTGCCGAACAAAACGCCGATTTTTTTCATACTGTGCTGTTTTGAAGAGAGTTTGGACTTGAGCCGGTTGGGCTCTTTTTTGCGCTGCAAAGGTACCCGGGCCGGCTTCCTTTTTTGAAAAGGATTGTTTAAAGTAAGGATTGAAACGGAAATATAGAAAATGAATATCAATCCCCGGCAGATGCTTGCAGGAATCGAAGGTTTCTGCTGATCCCTGCAAATTTTGACCGCTTCAGGGGCGAATGTTTGAAAATGGTACGGAAAGCTTCTTCGGTCATAGCCTCCCAATCGCCGGTGCTGAAGTTGAGGATGGCCGGAATGGGCGCAAAGGCCGGCTCCTGGTGCGGGCGCGCAAAGCGGTTCCAGGGGCATACATCCTGGCAGGTATCGCAGCCAAACATCCAGTTGTCGAACCTGCCTTTCATGGTGTCAGGAATGAGCATATCCTTGAGCTCAATGGTGAAGTAGCTGATGCAGCGGCTGCCATCCACCACCTTGTTGGGCAATATGGCCTGGGTGGGACAGGCATCTATGCAGCGGGTACAGGAACCGCAGAAGTCGCCGGCAAAGGGCGCATCCGGTGCCAGCGGCAGGTCGGTTATCAGGGTGGCAATGAAGAAGAAGGAGCCCTGGCTTTTGGTGAGCAGGTTACCGTTCTTACCCACCCAGCCCAGTCCGCTGCGCACGGCCCAGGCCCTCTCCAGCACGGGTGCACTGTCTACAAAGCCTCGGCCTTCCACCTGACCAAACTGTGCCTTCAACTGCCGGAAGAACTCGTTGAGCTGCCGGCGGATCACCTCATGGTAATCTTCGCCATAGGCATACTTGGAAACCGCAGGGGCATCGGGCCTTTGACGGGTTTCAGGATAGTAATTCTTCAGCAGGGTGATAACGGACCGGGCCCCGGGTACCAGCTTGCCCGGATCGATGCGCAGGTCGAAATGCCGCTCCATGTATTGCATGGTGCCCTGGTATCCCTTGCTGAGCCAGGCCTCCAGCCGGCGGGCATCCTCATCCAGTGGCACGGCCACCGCAATCCCGCAATGGTCAAAGCCTAAATTGCGCGCCAGCGCTTTTACCCGTATGGTAGCATCCCGTTGGTCCATCATCAATACCTGCAAAGCAACCGATTTTCAGGCATCCTGTAGCGGCCACGGTGAAAATCGGCTGGTACTTGTCAGGCCATGCACAGCATGGAGGACCCGCCTTGGGAAATCCTTAACTGTAAAATTTTCAGCACAGCAGCCTTCATGCTGCCGTTCAGGCTGCTTTTTGCATTGCCAACTGCCACAATTGCGCGTGGCGACGGGCTGGATTAAGGTTTGATGCGGTAGGAGGGACAAACACCTGTAAAAAACACCTGATCATATTATGAACCTCAACAACTTCACCATCAAAGCGCAGGAAGTGATAGCCGCCAGCCAGCAGGTGGCTTTCAATCACCAGAGCGTGAACATCGAAACCGAGCATATCCTGAAGGCATTGCTGGACCAGGAAGATTCCCCGGTGGAATTTCTGCTGAAGAAGAACAATGTTTCCGTGAATGTGCTGGAAAACAAACTGGATGAAGCCATTGAACGCCTGCCCAAAGTAGGGGCTGGTGGCACGGCCGCACAGTCTATTGGCCGCGAAGCCAACACAGCTGTGTTGCGCGCCGGCACCGTTTTGAAGGCCTTTGGCGATGAGTTTGTGGCGCCGGAGCATATCCTGCTGGCCTTGCTGCAGGGCAGCGACAGCACCGCCAAATTGCTCAAGGAAGCAGGGCTCACTGAAAAAGGACTGGTGACTGCGGTGAAAGAACTGCGGAAAGGCGATACCATCAAATCGCAAACCCAGGAAACACAGTTCAATGCCCTGAATAAATATGCCAAGAACCTCAATGAAATGGCCCGCCAGGGCAAGCTTGATCCGGTGATCGGCCGCGATGAGGAGATCCGGCGCACCCTGCATATCCTCAGCCGCCGCAGCAAGAACAACCCCATATTGGTGGGCGAACCCGGCGTTGGTAAAACAGCCATTGCCGAAGGCCTGGCCATGCGTATCGTAAATGGCGACGTACCCGAGAACCTGAAGAGCAAGATCATCTATGCCCTCGACATGGGCCAGCTGATAGCCGGCGCCAAATACAAGGGGGAATTTGAAGAACGCCTGAAAGGTGTGGTCAAGGAAGTGAGCACCAGCGATGGGGAGATCATCCTGTTCATTGATGAGATCCACACCCTGGTTGGGGCTGGTGGTGGCGAAGGCGCCATGGATGCCGCCAACATACTGAAGCCAGCCCTGGCACGTGGTGAACTCCGGGCCATTGGCGCCACCACGCTGAATGAATACCAGAAATACTTTGAAAAGGATAAGGCCC
>JALOMZ010000142.1 GCA_025455205.1 Chitinophagaceae bacterium
GTAAACGACTTTGAAGTATACCGCCCCTACCTGGTGCGCAGCGGCCAGCAGGAAGGGTTGAGCTTCATCAACCCCGAGCTCACCCGCAATGTCAACTTCTACAATGGCGGGTTTCAGGCGCGCTATGGCGACAAAATGAGCAGTGTGCTCGATGTACAATACAAGAAGCCCACGGAATTCCATGGCAGCGCCTACCTGGGCTTGCTGGAGCAGGGCCTGAACCTGGAAGGCGCCGCCAAGAGCGGCAAGGTCACCTACCTGGTGGGCGCCCGCAACCGTAACCTCCGCAACCTGCTGAGCAGCCAGGAAACCAAGGGCAACTACCAACCATCCAGCAGCGACCTGCAGGGACAGCTGAGCTGGCAACCCAACGACAAATGGCTGCTGGAATTACTGGGCAACCTCAGCACCACCCGTTTTGACCTGGAGCCCACAGAAAGCCAGCAAACCACTTCTGTATTCACCCCGTACTTTTCTGCCAACCTGGGCCTGGATGTGTTCTACTCCGGCCGGGAAACAGACCGGTACAACACCCGCATGGCCGGTATTTCTGCCACCCGCATCTTCAATAAGCACCTGCGGCTGAAAGGCATGCTGAGTTATTTCAACAACCGGGAAGAGGAAAACATCAACATCCTGGGCAGCTACCTCTTTGGCGAAAGGGAGTTTGATAAGAATTCACCAGCATTTGGCCTCATTACCAATCCCCTGGGCGCAGGCAGCTACCTGCAATATGCCCGCAATGAACTGAATGTACAGGTGCTGAACGCTTCGGTAAAAGGCACCTACGACAAGGGCATCCATTACTGGCAGTTTGGCAACACCATCGAACAAAACAAGATCAACGACCTGCTGAATGAATTTGAATACCAGGACAGCGCCGGCTACAGCCTGCCCAACCAGCCCGGTCCGCTGCTGGTGTACAACAACCTCAAGGGCACGGCCAACCTGGATGTGACCCGATTTCATGGGTATGTGCAGGACAATATCGTGCCCAACAATATTGACGGACTTACGCTGCAGGCCGGGTTGCGCTATAATTACAATACCCTCAACCGGGAGTTCCTGCTGTCGCCCCGCGTTGGCGCCAGCTATACCCCCACCCGCTGGAAACGGGATGTGATATTCAAGGGCAGCGCCGGCCTGTATCACCAGCCGCCCTTCTACCGCGAAATGCGCAGGCCTGATGGCACGGTGAACACCAGCCTCAAGGCCCAGCGCAGTGCCCAGGTAAGCGCCGGTATGGATTACGCTTTCACCATGATGAAGCGCCCCTTCCGCCTGAGCGCCGAAGCCTATTACAAAAACATGTGGAATGTGGTTCCTTATGATATTGACAATGTGCGGCTGCGGTACTTTGGGGAAAATAATGCCAAAGCCTATGCCTACGGCGTGGAAGGCCGCCTGTTCGGCGAATTGGTGAAGGATGCCGAAAGCTGGCTCAGCATCGGGTTCATGCGCACAATGGAGAATATTAACGACGACTTCTACTACGATTACTACAACAAGAACGGGGAACTCATCACCGCCGACACAGATGACCAGGTAGCTACCGACAGTACCCGGGTGGATGTGGGCTGGCTGCGCCGCCCCACCGACCGGCGCATCAACCTGGGCTTGTTTTTCAGCGATTACCTCACCACCAGCAAGAACTTCCGCGTAAACATGCAATTGTTATATGGCAGCAACCTGCCCTATAATATCCCGGGCAGCGTGCGCTACCGCAATGCCCTGGAGATCCCGTCCTACTTCAGGGTGGACATTGGCTTCACTTACCAACTGGTTGGCGGCGAGAAATACCAGCGCCGGAGCCACGATCCCTTCCGCGGATTTGAGAACATCCTGATCGGGCTGGAGGTATTCAACCTGCTGGACCGCGCCAATACCATCAGCTACACGCTGATCAAGGATTTCGACAACAACACCTTTGCCATCCCCAACCGCCTTACGCCGCGGCTCATCAACCTCAAGCTCACCGCCAGATGGTAAGGGGAATCCGTTTGATGTTTGAGGTTTGAGGTTCGAGGTTTGAGGTCTGGTGATTATTGCCGGTGGAGCACTTTGCCACCTACAACCGTCATCAGCACCTGTGTCTTGAGAATATCCTCATCGCTGCAATTGAGCAGGTTATTGGACAGCATTACCAGGTCGCCGTATTTACCCACTTCCACAGACCCTTTCTCCTTTTCTTCAAACTGCGCTTTGGCATTGGCCATGGTATAGCTGTAAATGGCTTCTGCGCGGGTCATCTTTTGTTCCGGAAAGAAGCGGCTGCCGTCTTTAAGCTGGCGGGTTACACTGGCAAAGAAGTTGGCAATGGGATCGGCATCCTCCACCGGCACATCGGTGCCATTGTTTACCAGCACCCCGGCATCCATGAAAGAGCGCCACATGTAAGCACCCGTGCGGGCCCGCTCCTCTCCCAGCCTTCTGTATACAAAGGGTGCATCGCTGGTGCAGTGGATGCCCTGCATGCTGGCAATGATATTCCATTGTTTAAAGCGGGGTATTTCAGTGGGATGTACATGCTGTGCATGCTCCACGCGCCAGCGGTGGTCGCGGAGTGAATCCCTGCCAATCTGTTCTGCAAAGATGTTGATGGTTTCGCGGTTGGCCTTGTCGCCAATGGCATGTACACACAGCTGAATGTTCTTGCCCCATGCAAAATCGGCTATGGCCCGCAGCGAATCCATATTGAAGGTGTTCTGCCCCACAAAACCCGGACGGTCTGTATAAGGCGCCAACAGCCAGGCTCCGTAGGAACCCAGTGCCCCATCCAGGCTCACCTTGATGGCATTCATGGTAAGGTGGCCATTGCCAGCCCCAATGATGGGAAACACCCCGGCATTGTTGCGCAGGTTGGCATTGGTTTCGCGGATCATCATCCAGTGGCGCATCTTCAGCTGGCCCTGCTCTGCCTTCTCCTTCATCCAGGCAATCTGCTCAAAGCTGGAGCCCGCATCCACAAAGGAGGTTATTCCTTTCTTCAGGCAATCGGCTTCTGCCAGTTCAATGCCTGCCCACCATTTGGCTTTCCGTTCCGACTCTGGCATACGGCTCATGTCTTCCGCATATACTTTGCGCACCAGGCCCATGGCCGTTTCTTCCAGCACCCCCACCAGGCGGCCGGAGGGATCCTTCACAATGTCGCCACCCACCGGGTTGGGTGTGGCGCTGGTAATGCCGGCCAGTTCCAGTGCCTTCGCATTCACATACAGCGAATGACCGCTGGCATGAGTCAGTATCACCGGGTTATTGGGAGACACCTTGCTGAGGGCATCGTGGTATGGATATCCGAGGTATTGCTCTGCGGGTTTCTGCTCCCATTTCTCC
Source organism: Chitinophagaceae bacterium (assembly GCA_025455205.1). Taxonomy (GTDB): domain Bacteria; phylum Bacteroidota; class Bacteroidia; order Chitinophagales; family Chitinophagaceae; genus Phnomibacter. Next base: position 3,334 of record JALOMZ010000142.1, read on the forward strand.
TGGTGCCAGCCCCGGCCCACGATCCATTCTCCGGGCTTTGCTTTGGCCGCAGCTTCGGCCACTTTGGCCACAATCTCATCAAACCCCTTTACGTGCATGAGGTTGATGTCGCGCAGAAAATCGCCGAGGTTGTGGATATGCCCATGCCCTTCTATGAAACCAGGCATCACAAAAGCGCCCTTTGCATCCACCACTTCTGTTTTGCTGCCTATCCACGACTGGGCCTCAGCATCGGTGCCTACGAAAACGATTTTGCCATCCTTCACCGCTACAGCCTGGGCGGTAGAAAGGCTGCTGTCAACCGTATACACAACGGCATGTTGGATCACAAGGTCGGCCTGGGATGCCTGGCGGCAGCCCAGAAGGCCAAGAACAATAATCAGGGGAAGCAGACGAAGCATGGTATGCAGGATTTGATTAGGTAATTCCCTTTGACGACGAAGCCGGGCTTTGCCATTGATGGCCCCCGAAATCAGGCAGGACATACCAAAGTAAGAAAGGAATCAATATCTTAGGAACAGGAACCAAAAGACAGGAGATGCTTATGCAGATATCAACACAGGAAGCCATGGCCAGGCTGGCTGACAGCGGCCGGCTGTTCACCGAGCTCTTTTCGCATGGATCCTTATCGGTGGAGATCTATAAGCCCGCACGGGTGGATTTTCAACAGCCCCACGACCGCGATGAAATATATGTGGTCATCAGCGGCAGCGGACGGTTCTATTGCCAGGGCACGGTATCCGATTTCACGCCTGGGGATTTCTTTTTTGTGCAGGCCGGCATGGAGCACCATTTCATGGATTTTTCCGATGACTTCGCCACCTGGGTCTTTTTCTTCGGTCCGCCCGGCGGCGCCTCCTGAGCTGCACCTCCCCTGCATAACAGAATCCCTGCTGTGTTTTGCCCGCCAAGAAGGCAATGTGGTGCCTGCTGGCCATTTTAACCGATATTGAAGCAGCAATCAGCCTATGTCCACCCACGAATTCTGGTATTTCCTGGCGGGTATCGCCCTCTTCATACTGGGCATCGGCCAGCTGGAGGAAGCCCTGCGCGGGCTGGCGGGACGTTCCTTCAAGCTTTTCCTGCGCCGCAATTCCAGCCATCCCCTGCGTGCCATTTTGAGCGGCACGGTGGTCACCATGGTGCTGCAGAGCAGCTCGGTGGTCAACTTGCTGGTGCTGGCCTTTGTGGGAGCCGGCCTCATTGGCATGCAGAACGGGCTGGCACTGATACTGGGGGCCAACCTGGGCACCACGGCCACCAGCTGGCTGATTGCCCTGGTTGGGTTTGAGCTGAACATAGAGCAACTCTTTCTGCCCATGGTAGGCATTGCCGGCATCCTGTATGCCGCGTTCAGCCGGCAGTCGGTCATCGGCAAGTGGCTGCTGCTTTTGCTGGGCTTCGGACTGATGTTTACAGGACTGGGCTTCATTCGCGAAAGCATGGATGCGCTCCTGAACAGTGTGCAATTAAGCCGCTATGCAGGCTATCACCCGGCTGTGTTCCTTTTGATGGGATTTGTGCTCACCTCCCTCATCCAGGCCAGTTCGGCCACCATGGCCATCACGCTCAGTGCCCTGGCCACTGGTCAGCTGGGTTTGGTGCAGGCCATGGCCATAGCATTGGGATCGGAAGTGGGAACCACCCTCAAGGTGGTGTTGGCCGCGGTGGGTGGCACGGCCGATAAGAAGCGGGTGGCCCTGGGCAATTTCCTCTTTAACCTGGTTTCCACCCTGGCTTTTCTGCTGGTGCTTGAGCCGGTGGCTCATTTTATTCAGCAAACGCTGGGTGTGCAATCCAACCTTTTTGCACTGGTGGTATTCCAGACCCTTGTGAATGCCGGCGGCATCCTGATATTCCTGCCCATCCTGGGCCCGGTGGGGCGATGGCTCAATCACCGGTTCCGGACCGGTGCGCGACGGTCTCTTTTTATCAGCCAGCAACCCGTGGCCGATCCGGACATAGCCATCGACATGCTGCGCAATGAAGTGCTGTCATTGATGCAGCACGCACTGATATTCTGCCGCCACCTGTTCGGGGAAAATATACCAGACCATCACAAAGACTTTTATCACCGGGAATTCGAAACCCTGTCACTGGAAAAACAATATGAATTCATCAAAATCCAGCACGGCGAGACCTTCGATTTTTACATACGCCTGCAGGGCGGCAACCTGCAGCCTGCAGAGCGGGTGGCCGCGGAACGACTGATTGCCGCCGCCAGAAATGCCGTATATGCCGCAAAAAGCTTCAAGGATACCATAGCCGATGTGGAAGAATTTTCCGCCTCCGGCAAAGACCGGAAATACGCCGTTTTTGAAGAAACGCGCACCTCCACTATTTCCTTCACCGCCAGCATGGAATCACTGTTGTTTGAAACCAGCCTCAACAAGGCCGCCGATTTGCTGGATTTTTACGCACGCGTACAGCGCCAATACCACACCAATATCAGCCACATCTATGCC
>JALOMZ010000004.1 GCA_025455205.1 Chitinophagaceae bacterium
ATGTTCAGCAGTTCGATGGCGGAGGGCAGTCCTTTTCCGGACACGGCATCGGTAACAGTTCCGCTCACCCAAAGGGTGCGGTAGGGACGCACATATTCAGGCAGTTCAAAACGGTAGAGGTCAAGGCCGCCACGGCTGTCGCTGCGGAAGCTGGCAAAGTAGGCCGTTTTGCCATCGGCAGCCACGCTCAGGCTGCCATCGTCGTCAATGGTGTTGATTGGATAGCCGAGGTTCTGGGGCAGGCTCCACTGCCCGCCCGGCCCTTTGCGGCTCAGGTACAGGTCGCTGCCCCCATATCCTGGGTGCCCGCCCGAGGTAAAAAACAGGGTCTGGTTATCGGCATGGATAAAGGGTGCCAGTTCATCGGATGATGTATTGAAGTTTTTACCCATGTTTTCTGCCGGTCCCCATTTTCCATTGGGTTGCCGCCGGCTCATATACAGGTCTTTGCCGCCTTCACCGCCAGGGCGGTTGCTGCTGAAGTAAAGCACCTGTTTGTCGGGGCTCAGCGTGGGACTGCTTTCCCAGAATTCGGTATTGATGTTTTCTCCCAGGTTGAAGGGTTCGCTCCAGCCATCCGGTGTGGCATAGCATATATAGAGGTCAAAATCGCCAAAGCCTTCCCCGCCAAAATTGCCGGCGAAGATGAGCCACTCACCATCCTGCGATACCATCAGGCCTCCTTTGGAAGGTTTTACGTTGAGGCTGCCGGCTAATGGTGCGGATCCCAGGTATTGTCCATCCACCTTACGTGCATTATAGAAGTCTTCTCGAATGCCGTCGCCGCGGCGGGTGAATACCAGCAGGCTGTCGTCGATGGTGAAGGAAGGATAGTATTCGCTGCGCCGCGAGTTGATGCTGTCGCCCAGGTTCACCGGCTGGAAACTGGCCGGGCGTGCCGGATGCTTCTCCTCAAACTGCAGGGCAAATTCATAGGTGCGCAGTCGGTACTCGCCAGCTTTGATGCTGCGGGGATCCAGCCGGGGCAGCGCCAGGAATTGCTGCACGGCCCGGCGGGCATCGGCCCAACGGCCGGCACCGGCGAGGTTGATGGAATAGGAGAGGCGCATGTCGGCGGAATACACACTGTCAAGGGCAAAGGCCTTTTCATAGTACAATATGGCACTGTCGTATTGCTTCATCTGCCCGCAGGCGCCGCCCAGGCTGAGCCAGGCATCCACAAAGCGCGGATCCATTTTTAAGGCCTGGTGCAGGAGTTTTTTGCCGGATTCCATTTGCCCGTCGCGCAGCTGGTCTATGGCCCCGCTGTACACGAACTGGGCCTTTTTATTCACCTTTTCGGGGTCGTACCACTGTCCAAAAACTGTACAGGTACTTGTCAGGGCCAAAAGGAATACAAGAGGAAACTGTTTCATGTGTGCCGTATGAACGGCAGGAAATTAGGTTCTTTTGTGTTAAGGCGCTGCAAACCCGGAACTCGAACCAGTTTTTTTTCGCTGGTATTAAACTTTTCAGCAATTTCATTATCGAACCGCATTCAACTAATTGCTCATGGACAGGCGTGATTTCTTCCGGGGGGTGGCTACTCCGCAGCAGCCCCTGCAAACAACGGTGCAGCCAAAGCCCGCACAGCGCGAGCGGCCCCAGCCGGTAACGCCCCGCGTACAATCCGGGATCAAGCCTTATCAGCAGGCGCTTTCCGAAGAGGAACTCATTCATTTGCTCAAGCGAACCTTGTTTGGTGCCAGCAAGGCGGATATAGATTTTTTCAAGGGAAAAACCCTGGACCAGGTGGTTGATGCGCTGCTCACGGTGAGTGGCACCACCACTACTGTTCCGGTGAAAACCTATACGCCCGGCAGCACCACCCCTGCCAACGATCCCGACCTGGCCCTCACGGCCGGCCAGCCCTGGATCAACGTGCATACCAACGACGGTTCTGTTAACGGTGGCAGGCGCACTTCCTTTAAGGCCTGGTGGATGGGGCAAATGATTCACCAGCAGCGCAATATCCAGGAGAAGATGGTTTTGTTCTGGCACCATCATTTTGCCACCGAAACCAATGATATCAGCAACGGCATCGCCTGCTACCTGTACAACAAGACCCTGCGGGAACATGCCCTGGGCAATTTCAAAGCCTTTGTAAAGGCCATCACCCTCGATCCTGCCATGCTGCGCTACCTCAATGGCGAGCGCAACCTCAAGAATGCACCCGATGAGAACTACGCGCGCGAACTGCAGGAACTGTTCACGGTGGGCAAAGGGCCCGACAGCAAGTATACCGAAGATGATGTGAAGCAAGCTGCCCGCGTGGTCACCGGTTTCCGTGTACGGTATACCGATATCACCTCCTATTTTGATGCTGCACAGCACGATACCGGCAACAAAACTTTCAGTGCTTTTTATGGCAACAGGACCATCACCGGCAAGACCGGGGCCGACGGGGCCAAAGAACTGGAAGAGTTGCTCGACATGATCTTTGCCACCCAGGAAGTGGCCAAACATGTGGTACGCAATATCTATCGGTGGTTTGTGTATTATGAGATAGATGCCCAAGTGGAACAGGATGTGATTGCCCCGCTGGCCACCATTTTCCGCAACAGCGGCTACAATATCAAAACCGTGATGGTCGCCCTGCTGAAGAGTGAGCACTTTTTTGATCCGCTCAACCGCGGTTGCCAGATCAAGAGCCCGGTAGACCTGGTGGTGGGGAGCGTGCGGGAATTTGGCACCGTGTTTCCCGATGCCAGCGACTATGCCACCAATTACCTGTTCTGGGGCTGGCTGCAAACCAATGCCGCCAACATGCAGCAAAACATTGGCGACCCGCCAGATGTGAGCGGCTGGAAGGCCTATTACCAGGAGCCGCTGTATTATGAAATCTGGATCAACAGCGATACCCTGCCCAAGCGCAACCAGTTTACCGATACCATGATCCTGAACGGTTACACGCGCAACAGCAAGACCATCCGTTTTGATGCCATTGCCTTTGCCCGGCAAATGCCCAACCCGAGGGATCCCAACCAACTGATCAGCGATGCGGTGAAATACCTCTACCGCATAGGGCTGAGTGCCAGCACGCAAACGCAGATCAAGCGCGACATCCTGCTGAGCGGACAGTCGCAGGATCATTACTGGACCGATGCCTGGGATCTGTATATCGCCAATCCCAATGACAATGCGGCCATGACCACCGTGCGCACCCGACTGCGCAACCTGTTTCAATACCTCATGAACCTGGCAGAATTCCAGCTTGCCTGACCGCACCAAAGCAGACAAAGATGAAAAGACGTTCCTTCTTACAGAATACCCTGCAGGGTGTAGCACTGCCCGCCCTGCTGAATGGTTTTTCCGTGAAAGCCTTCGGGGAGTCGGCTGCCTTTTTCGACATGTTTGGTCTGGCTGAAGATACGGACCATGTATTGGTGCTGGTGCAGCTGAATGGGGGCAACGATGGCCTCAATACGGTGATACCTTTGGACCGCTACAGCAATTACCGCAATGCACGCACCAATATTGCCATTCCCGAGAACAAGGTGCTCACGCTGGGAGGCCGCAAGGATGCGGGCCTGCACCCGGCCATGACGGGCATGCAGGCGTTGTATAATGAAGGCAAGCTCAATATCGTGCAGGCCGTAGGATATCCTTCACCCAACTTCTCGCATTTCCGGGCTACCGATATCTGGATGAGCGCCAGCGACAGCAACCAGCTGGTGAACACCGGCTGGACCGGCCGCTACCTGGACCATTCCTATCCCAATTTCCCAACGGGTTATCCCAATGCCCAGATGCCCGACCCCGTGGCTATCCAGATCGGGAGCGTTACCTCGTTGGCGCTGCAGGGTCCGGCCGTGAATATGGGCATGAGCATATCCAACCCCACGAGCTTCTATAACCTGGTGAACAACGTGCAGGATCCTGCACCCAATACGCCGGCCGGCAAAGAACTCACTTTCATACGTACCGTGGCCCGGCAAACGCAGCAATACGCCGACACCATCAAGAAGGCCGCCGACCGCGTAACCCAGCAGGCAGATTATCCGGCCAATAATGCCCTGGCGGCACAACTGAAAATCGTGGCCCGGCTGGTAAAGGGCGGACTGCGCACGCGGGTGTACATGGTGAGCATGGGCGGCTTTGACAACCACGCCAACCAGGTAAATGCCACAGACACCACCACCGGCACGCATGCCAACCTGCTGAAGACCCTGAGCGATGCGGTCAAATCATTCCAGGACGACCTCAAATTCCTGGGTGTGGAAGAGCGCGTGGTGGGCATGACCTTCAGCGAATTTGGCCGCCGTATCAAAAGCAATGGCAGCACGGGTACGGATCATGGTGCAGCAGCACCCCTGTTCCTCTTTGGCAAGAACGTGATAGGCGGTATTACCGGCACCAACCCCATCCTGCCGGCCAGTGCTACCGTGAGCGATAATATTGCCTTCCAGTATGATTTCAGAAGCGTGTATGCCACTCTGCTGGAGAGCTGGTTCTGCCTCGACAGCAATACCATTCAGGCCCTCTTGCTGAAAAATTTCCAGCGCCTGCCCGTCATCAATGGCAAGGGCTGCGGATTGGAAGCCCCTGCCATGGCCACCGGTAAAGTGCGCAACTATCCCAACCCCTTTGAGAGCCAGACCACCATTGAGTTTACCACCAACGGGGGGCATACCCTGCTGCAGGTGATAGACATGACGGGCCGCGTGATAGCCGTTTTGGCCGACAAGGAATACCCAGCTGCCATGACAGACCGCGTGGTGTTTAGGGCCGGTACCCTGCCAGCCGGCAGTTACTACGCCCGCCTGCAGAATGGGGCGGATACCAAAGTGTGTCTGATGCTGAAGATCAGGTAGTCCCTGCGTTGCATGGTGGAGATTAACGGAGCGTTGCATTTTTTTGACACATTGTTGCAAAACAAAGGATTACTTTTGCCTCCATAATGCGGTTGTTCCTGATCCTGCGGAAGGCCCTCGCCTTGGCCATATTAATGTTTCTTGCCATACAGGCAGGAGCACAATGTGACGCGCGCTTATCCGGTAAGATAACAGACGATCATACAAACGAGCCATTGGAGGGTGCAACCGTTTACCTCAGCGGTCAGAAGACTTTCATGGCTGTTTCCGGCGCTAATGGACAATACAGTTTCAGCGGATTGTGCACCGGCTCCTACCTGTTGAGGGTCACGCATATTAATTGTGATACTACAGAAATAACCATTCAGATAAAGGGAAATACGCGCCGTGATTTTCTGATGCACCACAGTAAGGTGGAATTGCAGGGCGTTACGGTGCAGGGGCTGCGTGTAAACAATACCCAGGTGGTGGAGCGCGTGGCAGACAATAAGGCTGCGGCTAACCGGGCACTTAATTTGGGCGAAGTGCTGAAGAACGTGAATGGCGTTACGATGCTCAGCACAGGCAGTACTATTTCAAAGCCTGTCATTCACGGTTTGCACAGCAACAGGATCCTTATCATGAACAACGGCGTACGGCTGGAAGGACAGCAGTGGGGCAGTGAACATGCGCCGGAGGTGGACCCCTATGTAGCGGGTAAGTTTAGTGTGCTGAAGGGGGCTGCGGCCGTTCGCTACGGGGCGGACGCCATTGGCGGTGTGGTACTGGTTGAACCCAGGGCCATGCCGGTAGCTGCCGGATTGAACGGGGAAGTAAATGCCGCATTTCTGTCCAACAACCTGATGGGGGTGGCCAACGCGATACTCGAGCAAAAGCTTGCCAACAGCCCGTTTTCCTGGCGTGCGCAGGCAACAGTCAAAAGAGGCGGGAACACCAGAATTCCTGGCTACTGGCTGATGAATACCGGGGTGGGGGAATTCAACTATTCCGGAACCCTGGCCTGGAAGAAGGAAAAATGGGGGGCTGATGTAAGTTTCTCTGCCTTTAATACCCAGATCGGCTTGTATCCGGGTGCCCATGTGGAAACGGTGGATGAACTGGACAGCGCCATTAATAGCCCGGTGCCATTGCCTTCCTTCCAATCCGGTTTCAGCTATGAAATTGGCCGACCCAGGCAGGAGGTAAAACATTACACCACAAAATTGTCGGCGTTTTACAAGTGGGATGCAAAAACAAAGCTAAGCCTGCTGCTGGCTCACCAGGAAAATCTAAGGGATGAGTATGATGCCCGGGCATTTGTGGAATTGCCGGAGATGAGCCTCAACCTGGGTACAACTTCGGGAGAAGTGGTATTTGAAAAGACCATTGCCCAGAAACACCTGATTCAGACCGGTGTGCTGGTACAGCGGCAGGAAAACGTAAATGGGGCAATCAGTGCCAGGCAGTTTATCCGCAACTACAAGACATGGATGGCCGGTGCTTTTGGCATCTGGCAATTCACGGTGAACCGCTTTGACATTGAAGCGGGTGCCCGTTATGATTACCGTTTCTTTGAAAGTTATTACAGGCCGGCCGGCAGCAGCCAGGTAGAAACGGCAACCCGCGAATTCCAGAATTTTTCCGGGTCCCTGGGCGTGCTGCGGCGCTTTTCACCGGCCTGGCGCTTGCGTGCCAACGCGGCCACTGCCTGGCGGCCACCCAATGCCAATGAACTTTACGCCAATGGTGTTCACCAGGGCCTGGCTTCCTTCGAAAAGGGTGACCCTTCCTTTGTGGCTGAACGCGCCATAAACCTGAACCTTGAGCTGACCTATGCGCCGGATTCAAACATCAGGATTACTGCCACGGCCTACCGCAACAGGATCTTCGATTTCATTTACATGGCGCCCACACCTCCCCCCATTCTCACCATCCGCGGGTATTACCCGGTATTTACCTACCGGCAATCAGACGCTGTTTTGTCGGGGGTGGATCTGCAGGGAGATTTTCAGTTTGGCCGGTTTCAATGGACAGCTAAGGGCGCTTTGCTCTGGGCCCGCGATACGGAGGCCGATGACTGGCTGATCTATATGCCTGCCAACCGAATCGAGAACGCGCTGGAATACAGTTTCTCTTCCGGGGCAGACAAACGATGGAAAAACACCTATGCAGGCGTCAATTGGATGTATGTGGCCCGCCAGACCCGCGTACCCGATCCTTCTGTGGCAGAAGACTATGCGCCGCCACCACCTGCCTATAACCTGTTTGGCATTGATGCCGGTGCCACCCATGGCCGCTCGGGAGTTGAATGGGGCCTGTCTGTTACCAACCTGTTCAACACCAAATACCGCGATTATCTCAACCGGTTACGCTATTTCTCGGATGCAGCCGGCATCAATATCCAGTTGCGGGCCCGGGTACCCATCCGCTTTAAACAATAAGGTCAGAAATCTGTAAAATTTATCACATGAAGCATATGTTCAGGAACAAGTATATCGCGCTGATAGCCCTGGTTTCGTTGTTGGTGGTGGGCTGTGGCAAAGACAGCAGCAACCCGGCAGAAGATTCGGACCACGCTGCCACAACCACCCTGATTCTGCAGTTCAAACAGGGCGGTACCCTGAAGTACGAGTATGTATTTGATGATCCCGATGGGATAGGGGGAAACAACCCCGTGCGCTTCGACAAGATATCACTCCCCAAGGGCCAAACCTTTGAAGTGGAGGTGGTATTGCAAAACAAAATTGGCGGAACCACCAAGGATATGACGGCTTCCATACGGGATGCGGGCAAATACCACGAGCTATTTTTCCTGCCCTCAGGCTTCGCTATACAGATTACGAAGACCGACAAAGATGCCCTCGGATTCCCGCTGGGATTGAGTTCCACCTGGGTTACTCCAGCTGCTCCGGCTTCCGGAAAACTGAAGGTGACCATGCAGCATTTGGTGATCAAGAAAGCCGTAAACCAACCCACCGACGGTCATTCTGATATCAGCGTTGACTTTGATGCAGAAATCTTATAGCCATTGGTTATGTGCAATTTTTTGCAATAGTGTTTCAATATATTTGCATCATTGTTTCAAATAAAAATTACACAATGAAGAAGCTCGTTTTGGTTTTTGCGTGTGTGGCCGGCATGGTTGGCCTGGCTTCCGCACAGTCCCGTTTTGGCGTGAAGGCAGGCTACAACAGCAGCACCTGGTCTGGCGATTTGATTGAGAAAGACGAACAGGCATCAAGGAACGGATTCCATGTAGGTTTGGTTGGTGAGTGGGGGTTGGGTAAGAGTTTTTACTTTCAGCCGCATCTGCTTTACGTGAATAAGGGTACGGCCGTGGAGCATGGAGATCACAAAGACCAATACAAGGTGAACAGTTTTGATGTGCCGCTGAATTTTGTATGGAAATCATCCGGTGAAAAGGCGAAGTTCTTTGCAGGTACAGGCCCACAGCTGGGGTTGAATATCAGTGCATCGGAAGAACATGATGGAGAAACTGAAGACCTGTCTATTGGCAATGAGTCGACCGATGATCTGAAGCCATTAGATTTTGGCTGGAATTTCCTGGCCGGTATTGAGTTCAAGAACAATATCTTCCTGAGCGCCAATTACTCGCTCGGCCTGGCTAACCAGAACCCGGCTTCCTCTGCCACGGCAAAATCAAATTATTTTGGGGTGAGTGTGGGTTATTTCTTTGGAGGCAAGAAGAGCAAGTAACCACTTGTTGTTGGCCCCATTGAACGAAAAGCTATCCTGCAAAGGATAGCTTTTCTGTTTTTACTGCATGCAGCCTGGGGATTATGCATTCAGAGCAGGTCGCGGGCCGTCTGAATTGCACTGCCTGCAGGCACTGTATCGCAAATATGCTGCAGCAAAGTCCACATGGCGGTTGGATTTCTGTCATCCTGAGATGATTGTATGGCGCCATGTCCTGCACTCTTGGAAAGCTTATGGCCGGCTTCGTCCATAATCAGCAGATGATGGCAGAATTGTGTTTCCTGGAATGCTTTTGCCCCGGTGAGCTGTGCCATATACAGCTGGGCGCTGGTGCTGGCCAGCAGATCTTGTCCCCGAACAATATAGTTGATGCCAAAGTGCAGGTCATCGGCCAGGGATGCTACCTGGTAGGCAGGTAGTCCGTTGCGGCGGCGGATCACAAAGTCGCCCATCAGTGCGGCCGGCTGAAGGGAGCAGGCGCCCATGATTTCGTCCTGCCATTGCACCTGCGCCGTTGCAGGAACCTGCAGGCGCCAAACAGCATCTGGTGCATTGAGGGGCAAATGTTTTGTACGGCACTCTCCATGGTACAGCCCGTTTGGGCTGTGTTGGGCAATGTGTTTGCGGCTGCAGGTGCAGGCATATACCTGCCCGGTGGCTGCCAGTTGATCCAACAGCCGTTCATACAGCGGCAGGCGCAGCATTTGCGACCAATGGGCTTTGAAGTCTTCGGCACTGCGCGGGCCCTCATCATAATCGAGGCCCATCAGTTGCAGCCAGTGAAATATGTCTTCCAGGTATTCCGGGCGGCTGCGTTCATTGTCTATATCGTCTATCCGCAACAGCAGGCTGCCGCCGGCCCGGCGAACAGAAAGCCAGGTGCGAATAAATGAGCAAAGGTTGCCGGCATGCAGAAAACCACTGGGGGTTGGGGCAATACGGCTCTTCATCCGCTCAACGGGCATGGGACATTAATTGATGGCGGCATCTATATCGCTTAGCAGGCCTTTCTCAAAGGCGTCTTCCGCCAGCTGCCAGAACATGATGCCACCCAGCTTTTGTTTTTTCATGTACGCCACTTTCTTTTTGATGCTCTTCGGGTCATCGCCTGTGGCATACAGGCCTTTCTGCTCGTTGAAATAGTAGGCGGCTTTGGCCTTGCGGTCCCAGTATTTCCGGAATCCTGCTGTATCGGCAAAAAAGGTGGCCTGCCGTGAATAGGGGATGCCGGCCTTGAATTTGCCGGGCTGGTCCAGCCCGCGGTTCTTATTAGGCACCTCTTCCCACATTCGGGCATAGAAGGCGGCTCCAATGACCAGTTTTTTGGCGGGCACGTTGTGTTTCAACAGCCACTGCACACAATTATCGGTGGATTCTTTTTGTGTGGGGCGGCTGTACAGGGCCGTATGGTGGCCGGTTACCTTGCTGTAGCCGCTGATGAGGTCGTAGGTCATCAGGTTTACGCGGTCTACCAGGGGCATCACAATATCCCATTCTACCGATTCCTCGAGGAATTTTTCGAAGCCGCCGGCGGCAAAGCTGAGTTCATAGCGCGTGCCAAACTGCTGGCGGAGCTGACGCACCAGATCGGTGAAGTTCTGCTTGTCTTCCTTCATCCAGGGATGACCGGGCGGGCCGGGAATGCCCGGGTACTCCCAGTCGAGGTCCAGGCCGTCGGCCCCTGTTTCCTCCATCATCTTGCGGGCAGATTCGGCAAAGGCCTTTCGTTTTTCCGGCGTGGCAAACCCTTCGGAGCAGGGCTTGCAGCCTTCCCAGCCACCCATGGCGATCATCACCTTGAGCTGCGGGAATTCTTTCTTCAGCGCTACAATGTTTATGAGGTTTTGCTTCCGGGCATCATTGCCAAATTTCAGCTCGGTGCCGTGCAGGTGGGCAAAGCTGTAAATGACATGCGTGAGTTTGTCAATGGGGTATTTACGCAGGTTTTCCGCATTGCCGGTATAGTAGGCAATTACTTCGTATGGTTTGGACTGGGCAAGGCCCTGCAGGGAGAGCAGCAGCAGGAGGCTGGCAAGGAGGTTTTTCATAGATGTGCAAGCGTTTCAATATCACCTGAAAGATAAGTGAATTGACCGGTCCTGCGTTGTATGACACATGTTACCAGTGCCTTGGCAATTGTGCGGGCCTCAATGGCACGGTAGTGGCGCAGTTTTCCGCCCATCAAAGGGCTTATGGCGCGGGCCAGGGCCAGGGCCATCCTTTCTGCCGGACGGCTTTCCTGACGTTGGCCATCAATAATAGAGGGGCGAAGAATGGAGAGGGAGGCAAACCCTGTTTGCTGCAGATCGTCTTCCATGGCGCCTTTTACCCGGTTGTAGAAAAAGCGCGAATGGGCAGAGGCTCCCATGGCCGAAACCACTGCCACCACCTGGCATCCATGCCGTTGCAGTTGGCGGGCTATTTGCACCGGCAGGTGCCTGTCTACTGCCTCAAAAGCTTCGCGGCTGCCGGCTTTGCGGATGGTGGTGCCCAGGCAGCTGATGAAGGCATCGGCAACAATGGATTCTTTCAGCTCGCCGCCCGACAGCAGCACCTGTTGTAATTTGGGATGCATGCGTTGAAGCGGTCTGCGCACAATGGCCACCACCTGGTCTACCTCCGGGTGTTGCAGCAGCGCCTCCAGGCAAAGGCTGCCGGTGAGTCCGCTGGCGCCGGCAATGGCTACTTTCATTTCTTGCTTTTGTTGAAATACTTGAGCAGGCGGACTTCCTTCTCACTGAGAAAACGCCATTTGCCGCGGTCGACATTCTTCTTGGTGAGGTTGGCAAACATCACGCGGTCGAGGTTGCGCACATCGTAGCCCAGGTGTTCAAACATGCGTCTGACAATGCGGTTGCGGCCACTGTGTATTTCAATGCCCACCACGCTTTTGTCCTTCATGTCGGCATAGGCCGCTGCATCGGCGGCAATAGGGCCGTCTTCCAGGTTGATGCCCTGTACCAGTTTGTCGAGGTCATCTTTCTCCACGGGTTTGTCCAGTTTCACTTCATAGATCTTGCGCACTTCAAACTTCGGATGCGTGAGTTGCTGGGCCAGGTCGCCATCATTGGTAAGCAGCAGTACGCCGGTGGTGTTTCGGTCTAGCCGCCCTACGGGGTATATGCGTTCTTCGGTAGCGTTTTTCACAATATCCAGCACGGTTTTGCGGCCTTTTTCATCCTCCGCCGTGGTGATATAGTCCTTGGGTTTGTTGAGCAGGATATATACCAGGTTTTTCCTGCGCGTCACCAATTTGCCATTGGCTTTCACCTCATCGTTGGGCTGCACGCGGTAGCTGGGTTCCAGCACTACCTTGCCATTCACTCTCACTTTGCCCTCTTTCACCAGTTCGGCGGCATCTCGTCGGCTGCAGATGCCCCCGTAGGCAATGTATTTGTTGAGGGGCATGTACGCTGATTCTGCAGCACTTTCTGCTGGTACCTGCCTGTTACCCGGCTTTTTGCCCGGGATCGCTTTTTGTGTAGCCTTTTCCGGGCTTGGCACAGCTTTTTCCGGGCTCCCAGCGGGCCTGGCTGCCTGTTTTTGCTGCTTCTTCTTGCTTTGCAGGAAGGCCTCTGTTTCCTTGCGGACCTGTCTTTTCTCCTGCCGGAAGGCCTCTTTCTTCTTTGCGCCTTTCAGCTTGTCTTTGGAGAATTTCGAAAAGCCTTCGGTTCCTTTTTTGGGTACTGCCATATATGCAAAGATGCCGCTAATAAGGGCAGGAAACAAAACAGGGTTCGCCTGGAGCGAACCCTGCCTGTGAATGGGGAGTAGGGTGTCAGAACTTATTGGGGCACTGCGGGCAGTTGCCCGGGCCTCTGCCAGGCCCCCTGCCGGCACCGCGGCCCATACCTTTTCCACCACGGGCGGCAAAACCGGGCTGGCTGTCTTTCCATTGCTGTAACTGTTCCTTGGTAAGGGTTTTTTCCAGGTCTGCCTGCCACTGGTTGCGTAGGGCGGTCATTTGCTCCATCCTGGTTGTACGATCCAGCCCTTCATTGTTGCGGATGGCTTCTGCCTTTTTCTGCATAGCCTCATGGCTGGATTTGAGGGCCGAGGCCTGCTTATCGGTGAGCTGCAGCTTTGTCTTCATTTGTTCCAGGCGGATATCGCTGCGGTATTGCGCAATCTTGCGGTTGCTTTGCCGCTGCTGGTCGCGCAGCTGCTTTTGTTCCGGGGTCAGCAGTTTGTCCATTTCCTGGCGGTGTGCTTTCATCAGTTGTTCGCGTTTGGCGCGCTGCTCTTTTACCGTAATGCCCTCATTCTTGTTCAGTTCCTGCATTTGCTGCCTGAACTGTTCCTGCAGCTGCCGGGCTTTTGTTTGCTGTTCTGGTGTAAGGTTGAGCCTGGCATTTGCTGCCATGCCACGCTGGGCCTGGCCTTTTCCGGGGGTGCCGCCGCCGCAGGGACCCATGCCCTGTCCCATCCTTTGTCCTTTCCCGGGTCCGCCCTGGGCCCAGATGCCCGTGGTGAGGGCCAGTACTGCTAATGCCAACATCATCTTTTTCATATGCTTGTGTTTATGTGAGTGATCAAAAGATTCATAGTAAAGACCCCGGCAGCAACAACGGGTTTAAGGCATTAACCATAATTAACCTGAATGGCCCCAAAGCAGAAAAGCAACCCCTGTGCAGGGGTTGCTTTTCCGGTATTGCTTTTAGTTGAAGTTTACAGGGCGGCCAGTTGTACTTTCTGGGTCAGCTCCATCACATTTTCCTTGAACACGCTGTCGGTATCCATCAGGTCTTTCACGGTTTGGCAGCTGTGTATCACCGTGGTATGGTCGCGGCCGCCAAAATGCTCCCCAATTGTCTTGAGTGAGTTCTTGGTGAAGGCCTTGGCCAGGTACATGGTGATCTGACGGGCCTGCACGATTTCGCGCTTGCGGGTCTTTTGCTGCAGCTTCTCGTAGGGCACATCAAAGTATTCGCATACCATCTTCTGGATGTTTTCGATGGTGATTTCCTTGCTGCTGGTTTTGATGTGGTTGCGCAGTACTTTCTTGGCGAGTTCGAGGTCTATCTCGCGTTTGTTCAGGCTCGATTGGGCCAGCAGGCTGATGAGGGCGCCTTCGAGTTCGCGGATATTGGTATTGATGTTGTAGGCCAGGTATTTCACCACTTCGCGGGGCATATCCAGGCCATCATTCTTCATTTTACGTTCCAGGATCTCAATGCGGGTTTCATAATCCGGCATCTGCAGGTCGGCGCTGAGGCCCCAGCGGAAGCGGCTCAACAGGCGTTCCTGCAGGCCATCGAGGTCTTTGGGGGCCTTGTCGGAAGTGAGTACCAGTTGCTTGCCGCTCTGGTGCAGGTGGTTGAAGATGGCAAAGAAGGCATCCTGCGATTTTTCTGCCCGGGCAAAGAACTGCACATCATCAATGATCAGCACGTCGATCAGCTGATAAAAATGGATGAAATCATTGATGGCATTATTGCGGCTATGGTCCTGAAACTGGTTGATGAACTTTTCGCTGCTCACGTACAGCACCACTTTGTTGGGATGCTGCTTCTTTACCTCGTTGCCAATGGCTTGTGCCAGGTGGGTCTTGCCCAGTCCTACGCCGCCATAAATAACCAGCGGGTTGAAGGAGTTGGCGCCGGGCTTGTCGGCCACTGTTTTACCGGCACGGCGGGCCACGCGGTTACAGTCGCCTTCAATATAGCTTTCGAAGGTGTAGGTGGGATTCAACTGCGGGTCGATCTGGATCTTTTTCAACCCGGGAATCACGAACGGATTCTTAACAGGATTATTCGTCACCAATGGGAAATCCATTACGTTGTTGTTATACAATTTGATATTGCTCGTGGGCAGGTCTACCGTTTGCGGCTGGTGGTTGTTGTTGCCGCTGTCTACCATGATCCTGTATTCCAGCCGTGCTTCCTTTCCCAGTTCCCGCTTCAGGGTCTTCGCCAGCAGGTTTACGTAATGCTCTTCAATATACTCATAAAAAAACTGGCTGGGCACCTGTATGGTAAGGACCTTGTTTTTGAGTGATACGGGAGTGATGGGTTCAAACCAGGTTTTGTAGTGCTGCCAATCAACGATATCCTTGATTATTTCCAGACAACTATGCCAAACTGTATCGCAAGTTTTCGTCATTTCTTCCTATAGCAATTTACGTAGGGTGGTTACTAAGATATAATGCTGGTGGTGCTATTCCGGGGAAACGCTGCCGCTTCATCCGGAATCGGCTCGGTTAAAGCGAATATCAACTCTTTCTGTTGAAAAAAAAATTTTTTACGTGGTTGTTTTTTTCTCTATAGCTATTGCCCTTGACCCAAAAAAATTTTTCTTATTCACACCGGAAAATGTATAATCGAGCCGGCCAAGTACAAGACCTCCCCAACCCACCTGATTAACAACTACATTGTCTCCTTTTTTATTGCGGATCACCTCCGGTTCCCGCATGAAAGTGTGGGTGTGGCCGCCAATGATCAGGTCGATATTTTCCGTTTCGGCTGCCAGTATTTTATCACTTACCTTATTTGCTTCCCGGTACTGGTATCCCAGGTGGCTGAGGCAAATGATGAGGTCGCATTTTTCCTGGTGTTTCAGCACATGGGCTGTTTCATTGGCACGCACCACCGGATCCTGGTAAACAGTATTGCCGTAGAGGTTGTCTGGTACCAGTCCTTTGAGTTCAATGCCCACACCTAAAACCCCAATCTTCAGTTTTCCCTTGCGGAAGGTTTTATAGGGAGCATGCAGGTGTTCCATTGGTGTACCGGAGAAATTGTAATTGCAGATGATAACGGGAAAACGGGCATGCTGCAGCTGGTTGGCGAAGTTTTCCAGGCCGGCATCGAAGTCGTGGTTGCCCATGGTGCAGGCATCATATCCCATGGCGGTCATGGCCTTAATTTCCGGTTCACCCTTGTACATATTGAAATACGGGGTTCCCTGAAATATGTCGCCTGCATCCAGCAGCAGCACTTGCTGGTGCTGGCGGCGTATGCTTTCAATGATGGCTGCCCTGGCTGCCACACCACCCATGCCCTGGTTGCGTCCGCCATCCATGGGAAAGGGATCCAGGCGGCTGTGCACATCGTTGGTGTGCAGTATCACAAGGTGCTCGGCCTCGTTGCCGGCGCTTGCCCAGCCGGGAATGGCCATGGCAGCCCCGGCGGCAGCGGTTTGCCTGATAAAAGATCTTCGGTTCATACTTTCAGGTTCCTTGTTTTACTGGTTGATCTGTACCCGGTTCATCATGGGCAGTTCTATGCGCCTGCCACTGGATGTGATGTCCTTTACATACTGAATGAGTGCATCCCGCTGGAGATAGCCTTTGTTCTGCTGGGGCAGGTTTGCCAGCATACTGCAGTCGTCGCCGCCGTTGGCCACATAGTCGGATAGGGCAATCACATATTCGCTACCGGCATCAATCGGTTTTCCGTTTATCTGTATGTCGCGGGCCTTGCGCCCTTCCACCCGGTAGGTGCCGCCACTGAGGGGCCAGCCACCGCGGCCGGCAATATGGTCCATAAGCGCCTGCAACTGGTTGCCATTAAGGCGCAGCAACACCAGGAGGTTGTCGAAGGGCATCAGCTCGTAAATGGTGCCCACCCTTATGGGGCCCGCTGGCAGGTTGTTCAGGCGGATGCCACCGGTGTTCATAAGGGCCAGGTCTACCCGGGTGCCGAACACCTTTTCGGCGGCTGCCAGGTAGGCATCTGTCATGAAGAAGCCCAGGCTATTCTCCGGCATCCGCTTTTCCAGCGGTACCGCCAGATCGCCAATCACCTGGCCCATGGTCTGCTGCAGGGAGGAGGCATAGGGCGCCAGCAACTGCTGTACGGAACTGTCGGCCTGCGAGGGCGACACATCGTACCGGGTATAGGCTACCTGCGGCGCCGGCTGGTAGAAACGCGGCGAGCAGGCCGCCAGCCCCAGGAGGCAGAGCAAGCCAATGGTGTAGTGGTTTTTCATAAAGGGCGGCAAAATTGCGTATCAAATTAATATTACCAACAATTTTCCAGCTGCCCGCCCCATAAAAATTCTGAAAGCAAAATGCATGTAGCTTTGGCGCCCATTTTTGTGTAAACAATCCGGCGGCTGGTTGCAGATTTTCAAATGGCCGGCCGGAAATAATCCTGATAATAACATGTCGTACGAAATGACCGGCAAAATTGCCGCCATCTATCCCACGGTACAGCGAACCGAGAGTTTCAAGACCCGCGAATTTGTAGTAGAGAAAACGGAAGATATCGGCAGCCGCACCATTACCAACTATATCAAGTTTCAGTGTGTGCAGGACAAGACTGCCCTGCTCGACCGCATGAAGGTGGGCGAAGAGGTGAAGGTGCATTTCAACCTCAAAGGCACCAAATGGGTGAAGGAAGGACGTGAAAACTATATCACCAACCTCGATGCCTGGCGTATCGAAAGCTTTGTGCCCAATGGAGCCCAAGCGCCTGCCCCCGACCAGTATAATGACATGCCGGCGGCCGACTTTGCGCCCGATGACCTTCCTTTCTGATCCATGGCCATCCGGTCTTTTTGGGATAAATACCTGAACATCCAGCCATGCAGAAGCTACTCAACCTGCGGGTGCTCCCCGCTGAGGCCGCCGATGATACCATCATCCGGCAACTGGTGTCGGCCGATGCCGGCGTGCCTCCTTCGCGGGTGCACGGATACTATTTCACCAGGCGCTCCATTGATGCCAGGGGCAGAACTGTATGGGTGAACCTGCAGGTCAACGCATTCATTGATGAGCCCTGCCAGGAGCGTCCGCTGCAGTCGTTTCATTTCCGGGATGTGCGCCAGGCGTCAAAGCAGGTGCTGATTGTTGGTGCCGGCCCGGCTGGTCTGTTTGCCGCCCTGCAATGCCTGGAACTGGGCATCAAACCGGTGGTGCTGGAGCGGGGCAAGGACGTGCGCAGCCGACGCCGCGACCTGGCAGCCATGAACAAGCAGGGCGAGGTGAACCCGGAAAGCAACTACTGCTTTGGTGAGGGCGGTGCCGGCACCTACAGCGATGGTAAGCTATATACCAGGAGCAACAAGCGTGGCGATATAAACCGGATCCTGCACCTGCTGGTGCATTTTGGTGCCGACGAACGCATCCTCTACGAATCGCATCCGCATATTGGTACCAACAAGTTGCCCCACATCATCACGGCCATGCGGGAAGCGATCATTGCCTGCGGTGGTGAAGTGCATTTTGGAGAGAAACTGGTTGACCTGGATATCAGGTCCGGCAAAATTGCAGCAGCGATAACAACACAGGGGAACCGGTTTGAGGCCGATGACTTCATTTTAGCAACGGGCCATTCCGCCCGCGATATCTA
>JALOMZ010000143.1 GCA_025455205.1 Chitinophagaceae bacterium
AGAGCGTGCGGGTCGCATCATAGCGCTCTCCAGTCTGACGGCTTGGTGCTCGGGTTTGGTGCTCACCGGAGTGTTGTGGCTGATAGCTCCGTGGCTGGCGGAGCGCACGCTCGCCGCCCCAAACCTTGCACCCTTGCTACGGATAAGCGCTTTGCTGTTGCTTCTAGGCGCAGTGAACGGCGCGCAAACCGGGGCCCTTTCTGGCTTTGAGGCCTTCAAGCAGATTGCGCAGATCAACTTGTGTTCCGGGCTGCTTTCGTTTCCTCTCCTGGTTTTGGGTGCTCATTGGTACGGTCTAAAGGGTGCGGTGTGGGGTCTGGTGGCGACCCAATCTCTCACGTGCATGCTATCGTTCCTGGCTTTAAGAAGGCTTGCTATGAAAGAACCAACTTAGGGTGCCATCGATTCCAATTCAGATTAGACAAAGTGGATATCCTGGCATTTTCTTCAAGGCTGCGGCAGTGCAGCATTGGAGGGTATTGGGATGGCTTCAGCCTCCATATGTAATCATGCAGATGCCATTTGCAGAATGGTAGTTGCAAGGTGAGATGAACAGTCCTTGGTTACCCTGTACCTTCACTGCATGAAGTTCTGGGAAAGCATCTTTGTTGTAATGGTCCTTGCCGTCCTTTCATGGCAAGCTAGTGCCCAGCAGGTCCACCACATCGGCAGCCTGCGTTCCCTGCACCGCGAAGGCCGCACGGAGGCCACGGTATTGCTGGACACCCTGCCACAACAACATCTATATGCCATTGGCCCGGTGGAAGGCCTCCAGGGGGAGATTTATGTATGGGATGGCAAGCCCTTTGTGGCTGGCTGGCTGAAGGAATCCGGACAGCCTTATGTGAAGAAGGACGTGCATCCGCTACGGGCGGTGTTTTTGGTATACGCCCAGGTGCCTGCATGGGATACCATTCCGCTTAACACGCATCCATCTGATCTGCGTCAATTGGAACGGGTGATTGCCCGCGAAGCTTCCCGCCACGGCATGGACACCACACAGGCCTTTCCCTTCCTGCTGTATGGCAAAGTACAAAAGGGCAGGGGACATGTGCTGCAGGCCGATTCGGTGGCCGCCACGGTTACACCGGAAGCACGGCAGGACGCCACCTTTGCCTTTGGTTTTGAAAATGTGAAATCCCAACTCATCGGGTTCTACTCGCAGCATCACCAGGGCGTATTCACGCACCACGACAGCTTCCTGCATATCCACTTTCGCCTGAATACGAAATACCAGGCCGGGCACCTGGAGGAAGTGGCTTTTGATCCCGCTGCTCCCTTATGGTTGTACCTGCCGGCAGGCAAGCATTAGCAGCAGTGACCGGATGGCGGAAACTGCCGGATGCCAACGATCGCTCAGCTTGCTGAATCCCACAGGCGCATGGGCGGGAAAGGCCAGTACATGACAATCCTCATGCTTTCAGCCTGTATTGATCGGTAATTTGCGATAAACTATAAAGCCGATGCAAAGAACCGCCGCCGAGCAGGTATATTGTGACCACGAAGAGAAGCTGGCCCGCTATGCCAAAGCGCTGGCCCATCCCATCCGGGTGCGTATCCTGGAGTTTTTGGGCACGCAGGCCTGCTGCTTCACCGGACAACTGACGGAGGAAATACCGCTGGCCCAAAGCACCATTTCGCAGCACCTCAAAGAACTCAAAGAGGCAGGGCTGATACAGGGAGATGTGATGCCTCCGCGCGTGAAGTACTGCATCAACCAGCAGGCCATGGCGGAAGCTGAACAAATGTTCTTCCACCTGTTTCAACGGCTCAGGCATACATAACAGGACCATTGATTGACCAGGAAAGTAAAGCAACCAAACATATATATGAAAGATATTAAGGTGTTGGGGCCCGGATGTCCCAAATGCAAAACCACCTACAACAATGCCCTGGAAGCCGTAAAGCAATTGGGCATGGATGCACGGGTTACAAAAATTGAAGACCTGCAGGAAATGTTCAAATACGATGTGCTTACCACGCCGGTACTCATCATTGATGAAGTAGTGAAGGTGAAAGGCCGCATTGCCGAGGTGGGTGAAATCAAGCAGTTGCTGCAGCAATAAATGGAGCGCGCAAAATGTTTGACTGGATACAACAACTGGCCGACTGGCTGGTGTACCGGATCGTGGGTATTGCCCAGGGCAGCCGGTTTGGGGACGCGCTGAATTTCTTTATTTATGATACCCTGAAGATCCTGCTATTACTGCTCCTCATTACCACGGTCATGGGGGTTGTTAATTCCTATTTTCCGATCGACCGGATCCGCAATTTCCTTTCGCGCAACAAGCTCTTTGGTCTGGAATACCTGCTGGCCTCGGTTTTTGGCGCCATTACGCCTTTCTGTTCCTGCTCTTCGGTGCCGCTGTTCATTGGTTTTGTACGGGGAGGGATTCCATTGGGGGTGACCTTGTCATTTCTGATCACGTCGCCGTTAGTGAATGAAGTGGCGCTGGCCATGTTTGTGGGTATGTTCGGACTGAAGGCAACCATCATGTATGCCAGCAGCGGCATATTACTGGGCACTATCGGAGGTTGGGTATTGGGGAAGGCGCGCCTGGAAAAGTACCTGACACCCTGGGTACAGCAGCTGTTGGAAAAGGCTGCCACAGAGGCGTTAGAGGAAGGGGAGAAGCTGTCGCTGATGCAGCGTATGCCATCCATCTTACGTGAATCCCTGGGCATCATCAGGTCGGTTTTCTGGTATGTGATCATTGGTATTGCCATTGGGGCTGGTATGCATGGCTTTATTCCGGCTGGGTTCTTTGAACAATATATCAGCAGGGACAACCCCTTTGCCGTACCCATTGCCGTTATTATTGGCGTGCCCATGTACAGCAATGCGGCGGGGGTGTTGCCGGTTATCCAGGTCTTTGTGCAAAAGGGCGTGCCCATCGGCACGGCCATTGCCTTCATGATGGCGGTAGTGGGATTGTCAATTCCTGAAGCAACCCTGCTCAGCAAAGTGATGACCTGGCGGCTGATTGCTGTTTTCTTCTCTGTAGTGGCTTTTTTTATTATGTTATCAGGGTATTTATTCAACGTGATCCTATAAATCTGTGGTTATGAAATGGCTTAGGAATTTTATCGCCGCCCCGGTTGTTTTGCTGCTGCTGGGTGCTTTCCCCACGCCGGTTGATGCTCAGAAAAGCGGAGTTTCCTCCCATCCCCAGCTGGAAGTGATCCAGTTTCACCTGGAACACCGATGTGTGAGCTGCACAAATATTGAAAAATTTACCCGGGCTACCCTGGCGGCCCATTACCCATCCATTCCATTCAGGCTGGTTGCCGTGGAAAAAAAGGAAAACGCCAAATTGGCGGAGCAGTTTGAGGCCAGCGGCACTTCACTCTTCCTGTATAACAAGAAGACCGGGGCAAAGAAAAACCTCACCCAGTTTGCCTTTCTGCAGGCGGGCAATGAACCCAAATTTCAGGCCGGACTGATGCAGGAGATCGAGGCTTTTGAAAAGCAGTAAACATGGATTGGCTCATTAACCTGGCAGGCAATGCGGAGGCTCCGGTACTGGCTGCACTGGCCCTTGGATTATTAACGGCTATCAGCCCCTGCCCGCTGGCCACCAACATTACGGCAACGGCCTATATTGCCAAAACCATCCGCAGCAAGGGACTGGTGTTGCTCAGTGGCGGCCTGTATACCTTGGGGCGCATGCTGTCGTATACCCTGCTTGCTGCGGTCATTTATTTTGGCGCGAGCCAGTTCCATATAGCAAAAGCCTTTCAGTCGAATGGTGAAAAATTTATTGGACCGGTAATGATTGTCATTGGGCTCATCATGCTGGATGTCATAAAACTCAGGATAGGAGGGAAGTCAGACCTGTCTGATGAGTTGGCTGAAAGATTCAAGAACAAGGGGCTGTTGGGATCTTTTGTATTGGGGGCCTTGTTTGCCCTCGCTTTTTGTCCATACAGCGGGGCATTATTCTTCGGTATGCTTATGCCCCTGATGCTGGGGGCTGAGGCGGGACTGGCAGTGCCGTTGGTTTTTGCTGCCGGTACCGGCTTGCCCGTAATGGCTTTTGCATTCGTAATAGCCTACAGCATGCAAAAACTGGCGCTTTATTTTAAGCGGGTGCAGCAGGTGGAACGGGTAATGCGGATTCTGGCCGGCATAGTATTCATCCTCACCGGCCTTTACTATATAGGCTTGTTGCTGAAGGTCATATAAGCTATCCCCTTATCAGGCTGCCATGTTCCGGAAATCCAGGTTGCTGCATCACACTGCCAGCATTTGTTGCAGGTATTGCAGCCATTGCTGGTAATGGGGCTCGTAGTTCAGATGAGGATTGGGCTCTATCACTGCTTTTTTCTCCAGGCCTTTGCCCAATCCTGTTTCCTCTATAACACCCAGTCCAATACCGGCACCCAGGGCGGCACCGGTAGCACCGTCTGTATTGTACAATTCCACGGGTATGCCCGTAACATTCACAAACACTTCGGTAAACACCGGGCTGAGGAACATATTGGCGTGGCCGGCCCGCACCAGCGAAGGGTGCATGCCCATGCTGCGCATGATATCGAGGCCATACCGGAAAGAGAAGGCAATGCCCTCCTGGGTAGCCCGCAGCAAATGGGCGGCCTGGTGGCGGTTGAGGTCGAGGTTCAGGAAATGAGCGCCCACCATTTTGTTGGTTAGCATGCGTTCGGCCCCGTTGCCAAAGGGCAGTACGCTGACACCATGGCTGCCGGGCTGCACAGCGGCAGCCAGGTCGTTCACTGCCGGATAGCTCAGGTTGGGGGCCATCCACTGCTTCGCCATCTTGTTCATGATGCCGCAGCCGTTGATGCATAGCAGCAGGCCTATGCGGTCTTGCGCTGCTGTATGGTTCACATGGGCAAAACAGTTGAGCCGTGATTGCGGGTCGGGTATTTTATGGTCGGATACCCCGTATACCACCCCGCTGGTACCGGCGGTAGCCGCCACCTCGCCGGGTTGCATCACATTCAGCGAAAGGGCATTGTTGGGCTGGTCGCCGGCCTTATAGGTTACAGGTATGCCGGGCTTCAGCCCCAGTTCTGCCGCGATGGAAGCCAGCAATCCCCCGTGCGCGCTGAATACATCCTGCACTTCGGGAATGAAGGAGCGGTGAAAGCCAAAGTAATCCATCACTGTTTGCGCTACTTCGTTGCTGTCGAAATTCCAGAGTATGCCTTCTGAAAGGGCCGAGGCCGTGGTGGTGAGGGTACCGGTAAGCTTGTAGCCGATGAAATCACCGGGCAGCATCAGCTTATCTATCTGCTCATAAACATAGGGTTCATTTTCCTTCACCCAGGCCAGTTTGGCTGCTGTGAAGTTGCCGGGTGAGTTCAGCAGGGTGCGCAGGCTCTCATCGGCGCCAATGCTGTCGAAGGCCCGGTCGCCGTAGGGAACCGCCCGGCTGTCGCACCAGATGATGCTATGCCGAAGGGCCTGTCCATCCTTATCAGTCACCACCAGCCCGTGCATCTGGTAGGCAATGCCAATGGCGGCAATATCCTGCGGGTTGTAGGCGCCGCTGGCATGTGCCCGCAATATGCATTGTTGGATGTCGCGCCACCATTGTTCCGGATCCTGCTCGGCCCAGCCGGGCTGTAACGTCACAATGGGCGATTCTGTATCGGGATACTGGGCAGAGGCTACCTGACGCTGGGTGGCTGCATCAACAATCGAAACCTTTATGGACGAGGTGCCAAGATCTATACCAAGGAGGAGCATGGGAGATGTTTTGCTTGCCTGCAAAATAAACAGGATGTGCCGCTTTATGGATGCGTATTTTAGCAATCGATTG
>JALOMZ010000144.1 GCA_025455205.1 Chitinophagaceae bacterium
CGTCATGGCGGCTATGAGGCCCGGCGTGGTTCCCACTGGCACCGGATGCCCCAGGCGGCTGCTGAGGCTGCTGTCTATCCTGAATATACCTGGGGCAGGCATACCTGGCGGCACAGACGACTGCAGCCGCCGGCTGCTGCAGGACATCAGCATCCCCAGCATCAGCCAACAGGCCCACCGGAAAGGAGGGGCAACAGACATGCCGGCAAATTATAAGGATGCTCCCTTTGCTGCCAGGCCAAGTTGTTCATGGCCTGTGTACAGCCGGCCAGCAGGCCCCGATGGCGGCCAGCCCCCGGAAAATGAAGGCCCCCACCCGGATCCCGCCCGGGTCAAATCCAATGGCAGCAAGCCTTTCGGGCCAGAAGCTGGTGGGGTTCAACCCCAATTTTCCCCCCATTGTGTAAAACATGGTTATAAGCCGGCAATTCCCCTATTTTTGCCACCCATTTAAAATCTGGTTAATTCTGTTCGTATGCAAATGAAAGGATTGGTGCGGGTCTTCGCCGTACTCTTGGTCGTCTTCAGCTTGTACCAGTTGTCGTTCACCTGGTTCGTTAGCAGCCATGAAAAGAAGATGAAAGAAAAGGCGGAGCGGCAGGTTAAGGCTGCCATGCCCGCTGCCGCTACAAAGTATCCCGGCAACAAGGAACTGCAGGCCCTGTACCAGGACAGCATTGATGCTGCCGTTCAAACACGGTATCAGCGCCTGCTGGACAGTACCAGCCAGCAGAAGATCACCTGGTGGGGCTTCAATTACAAGGATGCCAAGGACCAGGAAGCCAAGCTGGGTCTCGACCTGCAGGGCGGTATGAACGTGACCCTGGAAGTGGGCATGGCCGACCTCCTGCGTTCGCTCAGCGGCTATTCCAGCGATAAGGCTTTCAACGAAGCCCTCAACGCGGCCGTACAGCAGAAAGCCACTTCCGGCCTCGACCTGATTGACCTGTTTGTGGATAATTATAAGAAGGTGGCTCCGGGCAACAAGCTGGCCCCGCTCTTTGTATCCAACAGCAATAAGCGCATCACTTTTGAAAGCAGCGACGATGCGGTGATCAGCTACCTGCGCAAGGAATCTGATGTGGCCTTTGCCAACACCTTCAACATCCTCCAGAATCGTATTGACCGCTTTGGTGTGGCCTCTCCCACCATCAACCCCGACCAGGTGAAGAAGATAATCACCGTGGAACTGGCCGGCATCACCGATAAGGAAAGGGTGCGCAAATACCTGCAAAGCTCTGCCAACCTGCAGTTCTTCGAACTTTATAACCTTAATGAAATAGGCGAAAGCCTGCTGCGTGGCGAACAGGCCATGGCTACCATCCTGAAAGGTGGCACCCTGGCCAAGGACAGTGCAGGCAATATCATTGCCGACACCACCCAGGCAAAGGACACTTCTGCAGCTGCCCTGGCTAAGGAAGCCCCCATCCGCAGCCTCTTCGTACAAATGTTCCAGCCCCAGCAGGATCCCTCTGGCAAGGTGGTATTCCCCAGTGCCCTGGGCATTGTGCAAACCAAGGACACCGGTGTGCTGGGTGAGCGCCTGCGCGACCCGGCCGTGGCCTCCCAAATGCCTGCCAACCTGCGCTTCGCTTTTGGATACAGCGGTGGCGAAGATGAAAAGAACAGCGGATTCCTGGCACTCTATGCCCTGAAAACCGTGGACGGCATCCGAGCCAAACTGGAAGGCGAGCATGTGAGCGATGCCGCCCAGGACTTTGATGAGCGCGGTCGCGTGGCCATCAAAATGAACATGGACAATATCGGCAGCCGTATCTGGGCCAAGATGACCGAAGAGAATATTGGCAAGGGTATTGCCATTGTGCTGGACAACTTTGTGTATACTGCTCCTACTGTGAACGGCGTTATCCCCAACGGCAACTCCGAGATCACTGGCAGCTTCGAAATCAAGGAAGCCCAGGATATGGCCGAAATGCTGAAGAGCGGCAAGCTGCCCGCCCCGGCCAAGATCGTACAGGAGCAGGTGGTGGGTCCCACGCTGGGCCAGGAAGCGGTGAAAGGCGGCTCTATGGCCTTCATCATCAGCTTCATTGTGATCTTTGTATTGATGCTGGTATACTATAACAACAGCGGATGGATCGCCAACGTATCTCTCATCCTCAACCTGTTGTTTACCATCTCTATCCTCACGGCCATGGGTGCCACCTTTACCGCGGCCGGTATTGCCGGTTTGGTACTCACCATTGGCATGGCGGTAGATACCAACGTGATCATATTCGAACGTATCAAGGAGGAGCTAAGCTGGGGCCGCAATTACCAGACGGCCGTGGCTAATGGCTACCGCCGTTCGCTGGCGCCTGTACTGGATGCCCACGTAACCACCTTCCTCACCGCTGCCATCCTTTATTACTTTGGTCTCGGCCCGGTGCGCGGTTTTGCCTATGTGCAGATGTGGGGCATTGTTCTCAACCTGTTCTGCGGTATCCTGATCAGCCGCACCCTCACCGACTGGTTCACCAGCAAGAGCCGTCACCTGGAATATTTCACCACCGTGGGCAAGCGGGTGTTCCAGCATGCCAAATTCAAATTCATTGAATTCCGCAAGGTCACCTATGCTATTTCGGTAGTGGTAGCCGTGCTGGGTATCAGTTCGCTGTTCTATGGATTTGATTACGGCGTGGAATTCAAGGGTGGACGCAGCTACACCGTGCGTTTTGACAAGCCGGTTAAGAACGATGAGGTGCGCGATGAGCTCAACAAAGTTTTCGGCGAATACCCCATCATCAAAACACTGGGTGCCACCAACCAGCTGAATATCACCACCGCCTACAAAATTGATGAAGTGGGTGCCAACGTGGACAGCACAGTTGAACGAACACTGTACACCGGACTTGGTAAATTCCTGCCTCAGGGACTTTCTTTCGAAGAGTTTGACTCGCAGTACAAAGTGGGATCTCAAACAGTGCTGCCTACCATTTCGGAAGACCTGAAGCGCGGGGCCATCATTGCCACGCTCTTCTCCCTGCTGATCATTGTGGCATATATCTTCATCCGCTTCCGCGACTGGCGTTACAGCCTGGGTACCATTGTGGCCCTGATGCACGACGTACTGGTTACCCTGGCCGTGTTCAGTTTTCTCAAACATATTGTGCCGTTCTCTCTGGAGATAGACCAGCACTTCATCGCAGCCGTTCTTACCGTTATCGGTTTCTCCATGAACGACACCATCATCGTTTTCGACCGTATCAGGGAGAATAGCCACAATATGCACGGCTCAGACAATGCCACTATCATCAACAAGTCGATCAACGACACCCTGAGCCGCACCATTATGACCTCCCTTACGGTGTTCCTGACCCTCCTAATCCTCTTCATCGTGGGTGGTGAGGTAACCCGTGGTTTTGCCTTCGCCATGCTGATTGGTGTAATCACCGGCACCTACTCCTCCATTTTCGTGGCAGCGCCTATCCTGGTAGACTTTGCCAAGGGCAGGCTGTTGGGTGATACCGGCACACCGCCTGCACAGGTCAAAGGGAAGCCCGCCACCGGAAAGGCCTGATGATAAGTAACCGGATCATCTAAAAACCAAACGAGGAATCTTGCACATAGCAACATTCCTCGTTTTATTTATAGGGTATCTGTAAAAACCACATCCAATGACTGTCAACATCAGCATCCGTACATTAATACCAATTTTACTACTGCTCTCGTGCCTATCACTGGCATCGGGTGCCAGCGCCCAGCCATCCTCCAAACCCTATACCGAAGAATACTATTACAAGGTGAAATGGGGTTATCAGGAAGAGTTCCTCGCCCTTTTCAGGAAGTACCACTACCCCATTCTCAAAAAGCAAATGGAACTGGGACGCATTTTGTCTGTGCGTGTGGAATCGCCGCAGATCCATTTTACGGAAGAAGGCCGATGGGATTACCGGGTAACGGTGGTTTGGAAAGACCAGCTCACCCCCTTTGATGATTTTGATGGCAAGGCATTGATCCGGCAGCTCTATCCCGACCAGGAGACTTTTAAGAAGGAAGAACAGCGCCGCTTCGAATTGCTGCTGGCGCATTGGGATCTTCCTGTAAGCAGCATTAAAATGGATTGAGCACGATTGATTGTGCAATCTACACCCAATGCCATGCCAGGTGCATGACAAAACGCGCACGCAGATCATGCTGAATAACGTATATTTCCCGTGTAATCAAAACAGAAAGCTATGTCGTATAAAATAGTGGATATAGAAGGAATTGGCGAAACCTATGGCGCTAAACTGGAAAAGGAAGGGGTGCATACCACCAACGATCTGCTCGAAAAATGCGGCACCAAGCAGGGACGGGCAGCCATGGCACTGGCCACCCATATTCCGGAGTCACTGATCCTTACCTGGGTGAATCACGCCGACCTGATGCGCATAAAAGGCGTGGCTGGACAGATCAGCGAGTTGCTGGAAGCGGCCGGGGTAGACAGTGTGCCTGAACTGCGTAACCGCAATGCGGCACACCTGCATAAACGCCTGCTGGAAGTAAATGAAGAATATGGATTAAGTGGTAAAGTGCCTGCCGAGCATGAACTGCAACAAATGATTGAGCAGGCCAAAACCCTGCCCAGCCGCGTATCGCATTAACCACCCTGCACTTACTGCAGGGTCTTCATCAGCTTGTGCCTGGCCAGCAGGGCCCCACCCACCACGCCGGCGGTTTCCCCCATGCGCGACATGCGGAGCTGGGTATCGCTGTTTACCAGCCCAAGTGATAATTTATTGACCGTACTGCGCATGGGCAGACGCAAATAATCGCCGGTTTGGCTGAGCGTGCCGCCAATGATCACCATTTCAGGATTGAAAATATTGATGAGGAAGGCCAGGGCCCTTCCAATCTTCTCCCCCAGATCAGAGAGCAGCTCGATACACAGTACATCTTCAATGCGGGCCCCTTCCACAATATCTTCAAGCTGAATATCTTCCGGGCTGCCGATCTTCTGCATCACCAGGGAACTCACCCCTTTGCCCACCCGCTCACGGAACTGGCGCAACAGCGCCCAACCGGAGGCTTCCGTTTCCAGGCACCCCTTCTTGCCACAATGGCAAATGATCTCGTTCTGGAACATCGGCACATGTCCTATTTCACCGCTGAATCCCGATTTGCCGTAGTACATCTTGCCATCTGTAAGGATACCCAGGCCCAGGCCATAGTCCATATTAACAAACAGCGCATCTTTCACCTCGTATGACGTGCCCCCAAAGAATTCTCCATAGGCCATGGCCCTGGAGTCGTTTTCAATGAAAGTGGTAATACCAATATCGCGACGGAATTGCTCGGCCAGCGGCACTTCATTGAGGTGGAAATAGCTGTAACTGTAACCGCTGAGGGTGTTGATGCGGCCGCTAAGGTTGATGCCGGCAGAAATGATGGCCGCACGGTCTACCTCCAGGCTGTCTACAAACCCGCGGATCAGGCTCACCAATTGCTGATAAGACAGCTCGGAATTAGACAGCTCAAAGGGGATGCGCTCATCAATGCGCACGGTATTCTTCTTGAAATCTACCAGGCCAATGTTCACATGGTAGCGCCGAACATCCACGCCCAGGAAATAACAGGAAGAGGCCACCAGGCCAAAAATGCTGGCCCTGCGCCCGCCGGTGCTGTCAATCTTGCCCTGCTCAGCCAGCAGGCCATCTTCAATCAGTTCATTCACCAGGGCCGTGGTTTTGGGAATACTGATGCCGGTGAAGGCGCTCAGGTCGGTGATGGTGCTATTGCCGGCTGAATCCAGGTAGTTGATGATCTGCCGCTTCAGGGACTTGTTTTTGTAAGCTACCC
>JALOMZ010000145.1 GCA_025455205.1 Chitinophagaceae bacterium
GTAACGCTGGCAGGGGCCTGGGCATGGATGAATCGGTAACTGGACTGGCTCCCGTTCACAATGGGAAGCCGGCCGGCTTCCAGCCAGTGGCGGCCATCGTTACTGTATTCCACCCGGAAAACATCCCCACCAGACACTGGTGTGGCCACTCGCCAATCGAGCAAGGCCTGCGTGCCGCTCCGCACTGCATCAAAAGCCAGGAAGCGCACCGGCAATACCCCCAGTGAAAAGGGCGTTGGCTCGTTTTCACCCGGTCCGCCCGGATTGCCATCGTTATTCGGGTCCATTGCCAGCAGGCCTCCATTGTTGGAGGAATCCGAAATTTCCACGCGGCTCACCTCATTGTTGATAGCAGCCCGCGCCACGGCACTGTTGAAATAGGTGCTGGTGGCCGACAAACCGGAAACCCTGCACTCTATAATAACCTTGAAAAAGAACCCGGCTTGCCCCTTGGTTTCATTGGGCAGGTTCTGCCCGGGCTGCAACAATCTTATATCCGTTGTTCCGTTGTATCCGGCATTCAATGCCAGTCCGGCCGGATTGCCCCCTTCCGCAAAACGAATGGACACAGCCGATACCCTGCCTGGGCCGAAAGCAGCAGCCAGGTCATCTTCCACATTGACATCGTTCAGGATAGTATTACCCATGTTGCGGATAGTCACTTCGTAGGTGATATCAGCAGCACCGGCATCCAGCAACGTGGCCTGCAGCAATTGCTTGGTGGCACCAATGGAAGGGGTGAAAGAGGTATTGTCAATGGGCGCCAGGCCATTCTGGAAGGGTCGTTCCGGCCCAAGCACATTATCGGCAATGGAATAGCGGTAGGCATAGCACTGTGTGAAAAGGTCAGAGCCGGTCACCTCCAGTTCGCCATTGAGGTAGGCAATGCCATAGCAGTTCTTTGGCAAGGCCTGCAGAAAGACGGCGGTGGCCTGACCCGACGGACTATTATAGTTCAGGATCTCGTAGAGTCGCGATGGATTGGCACCCAGGGTGGCAAACATGCGGCCATTGGGCAAAATGGAAAGATCGCCGCTGGTTATGGTGGTGGGAAAGTTACCGGCAGGAAACTGAAGCACACGGGTATTGATGACGGCACCTGATTCTACATCAAACTGCTCCATGCGGCACTGGCCGGCAGCCCCGTCATAGGCGGTCAGGCTCCACAGGTTGCCATTATTGTCAAATTCAAAGTTGTTGGGTACATAGCTGTGGGTGAAGGTGGGTGTAGCGCTGATGGCCGGCGGACAGGCTATTCGTTCGGGCAGGCCGAAGTCGAGGCGCCAGGTGCGCGATTGCGAGCCGGAGCGGATATCGCACAGGTATAGCTTGTTATCGGCCGGATTGTAAGCCACAAAAGTGCTGTAATAGTCAGGCAGCTGCGGGCTCATGCTGCATTGCGCCAGCACCAGCGGACTGGCCGACAACGGCTGACGGATGACTGCAATGGAGGGGGCGGTGGCATTGGTGCAGGTAGCGCTGCCCAGGTTCACCAGCATGGATTGCTGGGCAAAAGCTGTGACCAGCGCGAAGGTGGTGAGGCAAATGAGCAGAAAACGTTTCCTCTTGGGCGCTATTCGCATGCACTAAATTTTTGTTACCAGGAGGGCCATGGCAGATCAAGCCAGCTCAAAGCTACACCAAATGATGGCAAAACGCAGTAGCGGGGTCAGTACCAGGCAAACTGCACCGCCTTGAGGCAATGTCAATTAGTTAACGATGGGAGCCTTGTTCATCTGCGTAAATCTGCGTCAGCATCTGCGTCATCTGCGGGAAATATTCCCCGCGGATACCAAGTTAACGACATTAGCCTTGGATGCATAATATTGCCAGGCTGGCCGAATACCTACATTTGCATCCTAAACGATTTGTGTCATATGAAAGAGGTGTACATCATTTCCGCCGTGCGCACGCCCATGGGCAGCTTTGGCGGTTCGCTCAAAGATTTTTCCGCTACCCAATTGGGAGCCATTGCCATTAAAGGCGCTATTGAAAAAGCCGGCATCCAGCCTGGTGATGTGCAGGACGTATTGATGGGCTGCGTGATGCAGGCCAACCTGGGCCAGGCACCGGCCCGGCAGGCGGCCAAATTTGCCGGGCTGCCCAATGAAGTGAACTGCACCACGGTCAATAAAGTGTGCGCCAGTGGCATGAAGGCCCTGGCACAGGCCGCCCAGAGCATTTTACTGGGTGATGCCGAGGTGGTGGTAGCTGGTGGCATGGAAAGCATGAGCAATGTGCCCTTCTATGCCGATAAAATGCGCTGGGGCAACAAGTACGGGAACGCCTCCCTCATTGATGGCCTCGCCAAGGATGGCCTCACTGATGTGTACGATGGTCAGGCCATGGGCGTGGCAGCCGAACTCTGTGCCAGTACATGTGGCATCAGCCGCGAAGACCAGGATGCCTTTGCCATTGAAAGCTACCAGCGCAGCCAGGCGGCCTGGGAAGCCGGCAAATTTGCCGAGGAAGTGGTACCGGTGCCCATTCCGCAGCGCAAGGGCGATCCCATCCTCTTTGCCCGCGACGAGGAGCCCTTCAACGTGAAGTTTGATAAGATCCCTTCCCTCAATCCGGCATTCAAAAAAGACGGCACCGTTACCGCCGCCAATGCCAGCACCATGAACGATGGCGCCGCCGCCCTGGTGCTCATGAGCCGCGAAAAGGCCGAAGCCATGGGACTCAAACCCATTGCCAAGATCATTGGCTATGCCGATGCCGAACAGGCACCGGAATGGTTCACCACCACCCCCTCACTGGCGGTGCCCAAGGCCGTGGCAAAGGCCGGCCTCAAGATGGAAGACATCAGCTACTGGGAACTGAACGAAGCATTCAGTGTGGTGGGCATTGAAAACACCAAACGCATGCAGCTGGATCCCGCCAAAGTGAATGCCCATGGCGGTGCCGTCTCCATCGGCCACCCGCTGGGCTGCAGCGGCGCCCGCATCATTGTTACCCTCATTAATGTGCTGAAGCAAAACCATGCGAAGTACGGAGCAGCCGGCATCTGCAACGGTGGCGGTGGTGCCAGCGCTATGGTAATTGAAGCCTGCTGAAGGCGACCCAACTGATTAATATGGGCAGCAAGGATTAATTACCTTGTTGCATCAGATTTGCAGAAGAGAATGCCCGTTTATCCCGGGCATTCTCTTTTTGATGAAGGAGGGCCGCAACGCCTTTAGTTTGCCACCTTTTGGCCATCCGTAATGCACTGCTGCATCACTGCGCAGCGCGAATTATTTGCGCCAGGAGGATCATGAACTCTTTGAATGGCAGTGCCAGATGCCTACATTTATCCGGCACTGCGTAAACCATGCTGCCGGCATTTTACTTGTTTCACGCGCATAAAACCAGGTGCCTGTTTGCTGACCAGCCCGGTATACGCATCCACATTTTCGAAACAATAACTGCACATAATTTGAAGCAGAGAAAATCATGAAGAAATGTTCTTGCCTGCTTTGGGGCGCACTGATCTCTCTTTCCATTATGGGGTGCAGCAAGCAGCCTGCACCGGAATGGCAACCAGGGGCTTTATACAAACCGGAGCAGAATCCCATACTGTTCCCCGACAGCAACTTTACATTCTTCTGCCCGCTGCAAAAGGACACCGTCCGGTGGCAGAAGGCTGATGTATTCAACCCGGCAGCCATTGTACGTAACGATACCGTCTTTCTGTTTTACCGTTCTGAAGACAACCCCGTTGCCGCATTGGGCGGTCGCACCAGCCGGATTGGCCTTGCCTGGAGTACAGATGGGCTACATTTCACCAGGCTGCCCGCACCGGTGCTGTACCCCAACATAGACAGTTTCACGGTGTACGATTACCCTGGCGGCTGTGAGGATCCCCGCATCGTAGCCAGTCCCGACGGGCGCTACATTATGACTTACACCAGCTGGAACCAGCATACAGCCAGGCTGAGTGTTGCTGTATCGTACGACCTGTTGCACTGGCAAAAAACGGGACCAGCCTTTGCAAAAGCTTACAACGGCCGGTACAAAGACCTTTGGAGCAAAAGCGGCGCCATTGTTACACGCTTTGTGAATGGCGTGCAGGTGGCTGAAAAAATACAGGGCCGCTACCTGATGTATTGGGGCGACAAGAAACTGAACCTGGCCTGGAGCGAAAACCTTATCGACTGGCATCCAAACGAAACAGCACCGGGCAGCCTGCATTATGTGGCTGAGCCGCGACCCCGCACTTTCGAAAGTGGACTGGTGGAACCCGGTCCTCCGGCCTTTATACAGGGCAATGAAATCATACTGCTGTACAACGCGCAGAACAGCCCCGACAGTGCAGATACAGACTTCACCCTGCCCACAGGGCTTTACAGTGCCGCACAAATGACTTTTGATCTTTCGGACCCGGCAAAGCTGCTGAAGCGCTCCGACACTCCATTCCTGAAACCCAGCCTGCCGCATGAGCTAAAGGGACAATACAAAAGCGGCACCACTTTTCTGGAAGGCATGGTGCCCTTTAAGGGAAATTGGCACCTGTATTATGGCACTGCCGACTCTTATGTAGGAGTGGCATTGTCTGGAGCCACCGGGCATGTTTCAAATAGATGAAAATAGTACCAACAAGCCCGTAGTTCCAGGTGATAACACCTGCTATGGCGAACAGAAAGGCACACTTGCAGGCATGCCGGCCAACCTATTTATGCCGTCCCCGTAATACCTCCACAACATCGGCCAGTGTATAACCCTTGGCCTGCAGCAATACGATGTAGTGAAACATCAGGTCGGCTGCCTCGCCCAGGAAAAGATCCTTGTTATCGTCCTTGGATTCGATCACCAGTTCCACAGCCTCCTCTCCTACCTTTTGCGCCACTTTGTTGATGCCTTTGGCAAACAGCTTGGACGTGTAAGAAGCTTCTGACGGATTATTCTTTCTTCCCGCAATCACCGACTCGAGATACAGGAGGAAGTCGGCCGGATTGGATTCGTTCTTTTCAAAGAAACAGGTGTCGGCGCCCGTGTGGCAGGTAGGCCCTTTGGGTATGGCTTTTACCAGCAGGGTATCCTTGTCGCAATCCACTTTCATCTCCCTGAACAACAGGTAATTTTCACTGGTCTCTCCTTTGGTCCAGAGACGTTGCTTGCTGCGGCTGAAAAAAGTAACCTTGCCCAGCTCCATGGTTTTATCAACGGCTTCCTGGTTCATGAAACCCACCATCAGCACTTTGCCCGTGATGGCATCCTGTACAATAGCCGGCACAAGACCATCGGGATATTTATTGAAATCAATTTTCATTCTCTTTTTTCTTTTGGTTGAGCATTTCCATAAACTCCTTCATCTGCGCGGCGGTAGCGGCACGGTCTTTGTCCATGCGGCGCTTTTCGATTTTATAGCTGAAGCGGATCACCATGATGCCCAGCAGCATGGACCCGATAAGAATAAGCCACATCATAGGCGTACAGGAATTTGTTGGCTGGCAAGATATCGTTTAAGTTGTGGAACCGGTATTTCTCCATAGTGAAAGATGCTGGCAGCCAGTCCGGCATCGGCCCCTGCCAGGTTGAACACATCCACAAAATGTTCCATGGCGCCGGCTCCACCGGAGGCAATCACGGGTATTTCCACCGCATCGGCCACGGCCCGGGTGATGGGCAGGTCGAAGCCGGTTTTGGCCCCGTCGGTATTCATGCTGGTGAGCAGGATTTCCCCGGCGCCCCGCACATACACTTCTCTAGCCCATTGCACCGTGACAAGATCAGTAGGCCTGGAGCCCCCGTGGGTATGCACCCGGTGATAAGGCACCGGCGAT
>JALOMZ010000146.1 GCA_025455205.1 Chitinophagaceae bacterium
TGGTGTGTATTGGCCACGAACATGTGCTCAATCCAATCCTCTTCCCGGGTACGGCTGCCCCGGGCTCCCCTGCCACCGCGGCGCTGCGCCCGGTATTCAGATGCTGAGGTGCGCTTAATGTAACCAAGATGTGAGATGGTTACCACAACGTCTTCTTGTTCAATGAGATCGGCAATGCTGATCTCATCAGCCAGGTATTGGATCTCCGTACGGCGGGCATCACCAAATTTCTCTTTTACCTCCAGCAATTCGTCTTTGATGATACCGTAGCGAAGTCCTTCATCGGCCAGCAGACTCTTCAGGTAGTCAATATGGCGCATGATTTCTTCATACTCTTCCCGGATCTTGTCGCGCTCCATGCCGGTGAGGCGCTGCAGGCGGAGGTCGAGTACAGCCCTGGCCTGTATTTCGGTCATGCCGAAGTTGGTCATCAATCCCTCGCGGGCAATCTCCGGTGTTGGTGAATTACGGATAAGCTGAATCACTTCATCCAGGTGATCCAGGGCTATCAGGTATCCCTGCAAAATATGGGCGCGTTCCTCTGCCTTGCGCAGTTCGTAGCGGGTGCGGCGCACCACCACCTCGTGGCGGAAATGCACGAACTCACTGATCATGTCGCGCAGGTTGAGCGTCCTGGGACGGCCCTTCACCAGTGCCACATTGTTGATGCCGTACGAAGTTTGCAGTTCAGTTAACTTGTATAACTGATTGATAATGACTTGTGGAACGGCATCCCGCTTCAGGTCGAGAACGATGCGGGTTCCCTCCTTCAGGTTGGATTCGTTGTTGACGTTGGAAATGCCTTCGATGATCTTTTCGTTGACCAGCTGGCCGATCTTGTCGGTCAGGGTATCGCGGTTCACCTGGTAGGGTACTTCGGTGATGATGATCTTGTCGCGGCCTTTTTCATCACTTTCCACAGTGGCCTTGCCGCGGAGTACTACCCTGCCGCGGCCGGTTAGGAAGCCTTGGCGTACGCCGTCGAAACCATGGATGACGCCACCGGTGGGGAAATCGGGTCCCTTAACGTATTTGATCAGTTCTTCAGTGGTGATCTCGCGGTTTTCGATGAAGGCAATGCAACCGTCAACCACCTCGCCCAGGTTATGGGGCATCATATTGGTGGCCATACCTACGGCAATGCCGCTGGCGCCATTTACCAGCAGTTGCGGGATACGGGTGGGCAGCACGGTGGGTTCTTCGAGGCTGTCGTCGAAGTTGAGCTGGAAATCCACCGTTTCCTTGTCGATATCCGAGAGCATGGCCTCGGCCAGCCTTTGCAGGCGCGCTTCGGTATAACGCATGGCCGCCGGCGGGTCGCCATCCTGGTTGCCAAAGTTACCCTGGCCGTCTACCAGCAGGTAGCGCATGTTCCAGTCCTGCGCCATACGTACCATGGTGTCGTAAATGGAAGCATCTCCGTGCGGGTGATACTTACCCATTACTTCACCCACAATACGG
This sequence comes from Chitinophagaceae bacterium, assembly GCA_025455205.1. GTDB lineage: Bacteria > Bacteroidota > Bacteroidia > Chitinophagales > Chitinophagaceae > Phnomibacter. The sequence continues at coordinate 1,462 of JALOMZ010000146.1, forward strand.
GCGCTTTTCTTGTACGGTTTCCCGTAATCAAGACCCAGTTCGTTCATGGAGTAAAGCACCCGGCGGTGTACGGGCTTCAATCCATCGCGCACATCGGGCAGGGCACGGCCTACTATTACCGACATCGAATAATCGATGTAGGCCGTTTTCATCTGCTCCTCAATATTTACCTGGATAATTCGGTTAAAATCGTTCGTTTCCTGGGGCAAATTTTGTTCTTCCATACATTTTCTACCAAGTTTGCAAATGTAGCCTTTTGGCCCTGTTAAAGGGACCCCAACCCATTGAATGTTAAAAACTAATCCCTGATGTCTTACGTGCTGAAACTCTGTGGCTGGTACCCCTCCGAAGCGGATGTTTTCAGCGGCGATTTTGTGCAGCGTCATGCCCGCTCCATTGCCACCCGGTACCCGGTGGTGGTGCTGTTTGCCACCAAGGATCCCGTGCCCGGTAACCAGGGAATCCGCATGGTGCACCATCGCGGGGAAAACCTGGATGAATACATTTTTTATTACCCTGCCCGCCGGGTGTTCGACCCGGTATGGTCGCAATGGTATTACCTGCGTATTATCCGTTCCTTTCTGCCCCGGCTGCTGGCCAGTCGCGGTGCTCCGGCCCTGGTGCACGTGAACATCGCCTGGAAGGCGGCATTGTGGGCTGCTTTCATCCGGAAGAAGTACAACTGGCCGGTGGTGGTTACGGAGAATTCCACGGAATACCAGCCGGAGGCTGCACACAATATCCGCCGCGTATCGTGGCTGCGGCAGTATTTCACCCGGCAACTTTTTGAGCACGCGCGTCGCTTCATTCCGGTCAGTCATCAACTGGCCGCGGTGGTTAGGGAACTGTACGGGCCCATTCCCTTCACGGTGGTGCCTAATGCTGTGGATACGCGACTGTTTCATGAAAGGCGTTCTCCTGCCAATCCCGTCAGGTTCCGGATCCTGCATGTGTCTACCCTCAGCTACCAAAAGAACCCGGAAGGCTTGCTGCGGGTGTTGGGCCGCATACTGGAAGAATTTCCGGAAGCGGAAGTAGAGATCATTTCACCGGAAACGCCAGTGCTTAGGCAATGGGTGAAGGACCATGAAGCATACCGCCACCGGGTCTTATTGCCGGGGCTGATACCCTATAGTTCAGTGGCGGAACATATGCAAGAATCCCAGCTGTTGGTGTTATTCAGTCGTTACGAGAACCTGCCCTGTGTAATCCTGGAGGCTTTCTGCAGTGGTTTGCCGGTGGTATCCTCCCGGGTGGGTGGCATTGGTGAAGTGGTGCACCGGGAAAATGGCATACTGGTGGAGCCGGATGATGAGGATGCATTTTACCTGGGCATTGTACAGGCCATGCGCAATTATGGGCAATTCAACCAGGGGCAGATAGCGCAAACCGCGGCCCGGCTTTACAACTTTGATACCATTGGACAGGCATTTATGCAGGCTTATCGGGAGGCAGGCATTACCTTGCCGCCGCCGGAAACAAATTCTCCCTCCGTATGATAACAGAAACGGGTAGTGATATCAACCGGGCGGCATCCCTTTTGCAGCAGGGGCAACTGGTGGCCATTCCTACCGAAACCGTGTATGGACTGGCCGGCAATGCACTCCGGGATGATGCTGTACTCAGCATTTACAGGGCAAAGGAGCGGCCGCATTTCAACCCGCTGATCATACACCTGCCCAGTTGGGAGGCGGTGGCGCCCTATGTTGCCGGTGTTCCTGAGGCGGCCCATGCCCTGGCGCGGGCTTTCATGCCGGGTCCGCTTACCCTGTTGCTGCCCCGAACCCCGCTGGTGCCGGATCTGGTAACGGCCGGCAGCCCCAAAGTGGCGGTGCGCGTGCCCGGCCATCCCCTCACGCATCGGCTGCTGCAAGCCCTGGATTTTCCGCTGGCCGCGCCCAGTGCCAATCGCTTTGGATATGTGAGCCCGGTAACGGCGGCCCATGTGGCTGAAGGACTGGGCGGCCGTATTCCCTATATACTGGATGGCGGCCCCTGCGAGGTGGGCGTGGAAAGCACCATTGTTGACTTTGAAGGCGATGCCGTGATCATCCGGCGAACGGGAAAGATCAGTGCTGCACAAATAGAATCTGTTTGCGGACGTCCTGTGCTGATGCAAACCAGTGCCGATGACCATCCGGTGGCTCCTGGCATGCTGAAAAGCCATTACGCCACTACTACGCCCCTGGTGGTGGGTTCCCTTGCCGTATTGAACCGGCGCTACGGTCATCTGAACCGATTGCTGATAGGCTGGGGCAGCCGGGAGGAACTGCTGGCGCAGGCTGGTGCCGATTACAACGATGGGGCTCCGGATGTACTCACCCTCTCCCCTTCCCGAAGTATTGATGAAGTGGCTCGCCGGCTCTTTGCGGCCATGCGCGATGCCGATGCCGCAGGCTACGAGGTGATACTGGCCCAGCGTTTTCCGGATGCAGGCATTGGCCAGGCGGTAAATGACCGGTTGCAGCGTGCACAGCATGCCCCGGAGGAGCCTGGCAGCCCGGAGGCTGGTGAGGTCAAATAATACCCTGTTTACATAATATAATCATCCTTCCCGCCTGATTACATTGCCCCTGCGGTCTGGGGATGTCTGTCGGCTGGTCAATCATTCCCAGAACTTTGGTTCAAACTGCAGGCAGCGGGCACCGCCGGCATCCTCCAGCCGCAGCAGTCTTTCGCTGAGGGCTGGGTCAATAAAGGGTTCCATGGCCGGAAAGCACACCCGTTCCTCCCAGCGCACATGCTGCTCAAGCATGGAAGCGAATTGGCCAATCACTGCGGAATCTGCATCCTTTACCATCATCTGGTGGTGCATGGTGCGCAGTTGCGCATGCTCCTCCAGCATCTGACGCACCAGGTTTTCCGTGGCGGGCTGTTGTACTGCCGGCAGCAGCCATTCTTCTTCGGCCCGGAAGTGAGGCTGCAGTTCTTCATCCCATACCTGTTGCACAAAGGCGCGCATGATAGGTGGCGGGGCCTGGCGGGCGATGCCTTTCTTCAAAAGCAGAACCGCCAGCAACGCGGTATGGTGCTGACGGCTCAGTGGCTGTAATGCTATATGACGCTTCATCAGCGCTTCAGTCCTTCTATGATCTTTTCGAAATCGGCTGCAATGAGGCTGGCGCCGCCCACGAGGCCACCGTCTACCGACGGACAGTTGAACAGGGCTTCGGCATTGTCGGCTTTCACGCTGCCACCGTAGAGGATGGAAACGCTGTTGGCCACATTCTCATCGTATTGCTTGATAAGTTTGCTGCGGATCATGAAATGCATTTCCTGCGCCTGGTCGATGGTGGCTGTTTTGCCGGTGCCAATGGCCCAGATGGGTTCGTAGGCTATCACCACTTTCTTCATGTGGGCGCCATCGAGGTGAAACAGGCTTTCTTGCAGCTGATTCATCACGTATTCGTTCTGTTCGCCCCTTTCGCGCACCTCCAGCGGTTCGCCGCAGCAGAATATGGGCTTGATGCCATATTCCATGGCCAGGTCTATCTTTTGCCGGATGAGGGCGTTGGTTTCACCGTGCTGCTCTCTCCTTTCGCTGTGCCCCAGGATAACGTATTCCACGCCAATGGACTTGAGCATGGGTGCAGACACCTCTCCGGTGTAGGCACCAAACTTCTCGTGGTGCATGTTTTGGGCGGCCACTGAATAGTACTCATTGGAATGCACTATGTCATGAACCATAATCAGGTAGGGGTATGGCACTGCCAGTATGACCCGATGTCGCTTATCCAGTGTATGTGAAACGGCCAGCAGGTCTTCTGCCAGCGTCTTTGCCTGCTCCTTGGTACAATTCATTTTCCAGTTAGCGGCTGCAATAAACTTTCTCATGGATGCTTCTGTTTTTGAAATTGGTGTTTGATTTCCGGGGTTGAAAATACAAGGGAATTCGAAATGCAAATCCTGACATTTATCAATCAGATCAATGATTGTAAACATCTGTGAGTATTTGCCGCGCCTGTTCATCGAGTTCCTGGCCTTTCCACTGCATCCAGTTGGCGATATGCCGGAGTGCTTTGTCGAGCAGGTAAGGCTGGCCGGGCCCCCAGCTGAAAGAAGGGATATGCCTGGTATAGGGGCCGGGTTCATGTATACTGCAGCAGATACCGATGGTGGTGCCGCTGGACAGGCTTGTTTGTATAGCGGTACGGCTGTAGTCGCCCATCACCACGCCGCATTTCTGGCCGGCTTCTATCCAGGTTTGCCCGTCCTGCTGCCAAATTTCAATGGATGATGCCGTGTTTTTTACGTTACTGCAATTGGTGCCGGCACCCAGGTT
>JALOMZ010000147.1 GCA_025455205.1 Chitinophagaceae bacterium
CGTACCGCCTCCCAAATGCAATTCCCGGATAATGGGCCGCTGTGGCAACAGGTTGAGATAGAGCCGCCATTCGGCTTCCAGCGCATCGAGATACACCTGCTCCACGCTGTGGTTGGTGGTGATCTTCTTGTTGCAGCCGCAATAGGTGCACAGGCTTTCACAAAAAGGCAGGTGAATGTAGAGGCTGATGCCTTCCGAAGCATTCGTTTGGCTGAACTGCCGGATCAGCGGTTCCTTCCAGCTTTCAGGTGTAAAAGGCGTTTGCCAGTACGGTACAGTAGGGTAACTGGTATACCGGGGCACGGGCTGGTTGTACTTCTCCGCCAATGCGGGCAGTGGGCTTCTTTGCATGCTGCAAAACTGCCGGCGCCAACCGCCTGCAAAATATGACTGGCATCAGGTGCGCCGCCGTTTCTGTCACAGGAAGGTAAAATCAGCTGAGGATATCCTTTCGGCGGAAAGCATAAAGGGCAATGCCGAAGAACAGGAGAATATGGCCCACCAGCATGGCCAGCGCTTCCATCAGGGCCTTCCAGCTGTACACCGACCCACGTATGGCCGCACCGTTTTCATCCACCGCCATATTGAACAGCCCCTTCCAGGAAGTCATATAACTGGTGAAGAGAAAAGGATTGATGCGGGTGAAGAGGGGCAGGTCCATGGTACTGATGATGGTGAACACCAGGATGATGCTCATGGTAGACACAATGGGACCGATGCTGTTTTCTGCAAACACGCTCAGCAGGAAAGATAGGGCCGCCACGCAGGCCAGGGCGGCATAGGCAAAGCCAAAGGCAGCGATATAGCGCCAAAACACATCATCGCCTTCGCTATCTACATAAAACTGGATGATGGTGTAGCTCTTGTTCACCAGCAGGTCGCTGGTGCCAAACAAAGCCATGCTCAGAAACAGGGAGAGTATGGCCATCCACACCAGCAGGATGAAGGTATAGGCCAGGCCGGCCATGAACTTGGCCAGCAGCACCTGGCTGCGGCTGATGGGCTTGGTAAGCAGCAGGCGCAGCGTACCCAGGTTGGCTTCGCCGGCCACCATATCACCGGTTACCAGTGCCACCAGCAAAGGCACCTGCATGAGCAGGGTATTAAGGATGAGGAAGCATACAAAATAGCCATTGAGCACATTGCCGTCCTGGATAGCAAACATATCATCCATGCCGCTAAACATCAGCTTGATCCAGGTAGGCCCGTCGGCTTTCATGGCCAGTTGGATAAGTACAACTATGACTGCAATGGCCACAAACCCGATATAGGTGCGCGGCTTCCGGAAGATCTTGTACAGCTCTATGTTTAACAGGGTGAATACCACGAGACTATTTTGTTTGAAGTTTGAAGTTTGAGGTTTGAAGTTCAGCTGCCTCCGCTGAGAATGCCATGCTGAGCCTCTTAACTAGTGAACTCTGGAACTATGGAACTATGGAACTTTCACTTCCCCGTCATCTCCAGGAACAGGCTTTCCAGGGAATGTCTTTTGCTGAGGTTGTGGATGGGGATGTCCAGTTCCACCATATCCCTGGCCAGTTGGGGAATGTCGCGGGCATGCAGGCGGAAGAGAAATGTATCTGCCGATGGTTCCAGGTGCTGTTGCCAGCGGCTGCGGGCAATTTTCACTGCCGCCTGTGCATCGGTTGTTTCCAGTTCCACCAGGGTATTGGCCGGGTCGAACAGCTCCTGTGTGCTGCCCTCCACCACTTTCCTGCCTTTGTCGATGATGATCATGCGGGTGGCCACCTGTTCAATTTCGTGTAGCAGGTGACTGCTTACGATCACGGTTTTCTGGTGCTCTTTGCGGAGGTTGATGATCATTTGCCGCATATCGGCAATGCCCTGTGGGTCGAGTCCGTTGGTGGGTTCATCCAGGATGATCAGCTGCGGATCGTGCACCATGGCAATGGCTATGCCCAGTCTTTGCTTCATGCCCTGGCTGAAGGTCTTGACCGGGCTGGCCGCGCGGTGCCCCAGCCCCACCCGCTCCAGCTGTTCCATCAGCATCTTCCGTGTGGTCTTCACCCCGCTGAGCCGCGCAAAGATCTCCAGGTTGTCGTAGGCACTCAGGTATTTATACAGGTCGGGCCGTTCAATGATGGCGCCCACCTGCTGCAGGATCTCATTGCGATGGTTGGGCATGCGATAACCGAACATGTCAATGGTACCCCCATCCGGGCGGATCAGCGAAAGCAGCATACGAATGGTGGTGCTCTTGCCGGCGCCGTTCTGACCCAGGAATCCATATATATCGCCCGCCTCCACCGTAAAACTCAGTCCGTTCACCGCCTGCAATCCGCCGAATGACTTCTGCAGGTTGTTTACACTCACCAATGTTGACATGCTTCCGGTTTTGTGTAACTAACGGACCAGTCCACAAAAGGTTGAACGCCGTGGCGTATGCCAAAACGGGAATAACAAAGGGTTGCATTTTTTCACAGACATTTACAGCACCCATGCAACCATTCATGCCCAAACATCCCCTGCAGGATTACCGGCGCTTCATTACCAGTTACTATTTCTATGAAGGCGTAAGGGTCACCTTTGGCATCATGCTGCCGGTGCTATTGGGCATTTATTTCCGTCAAAGTGCCTGGGGCATTGCAGCGGCCATTGGGGCCCTGGCGGCTGCCATCACCGATTTTCCCGGCCCGCTGCACCATCGCATCAATGGCATGCTGGCCGTTACTGCCTGTGTTGGAAGCATTACGCTGGCAACAGGCCAGCTGATAAATTCACCCGTTTGGCTGGGTGTGTTCATCGCCCTGGCCGGCTTTGCCTTTGCCATCATCACGGTATATGGCAACCGCGCCTCCCAAATAGGCACGGCCAGCCTGGTCATTCTTACCCTGCTGGTTGACGAAACCCGGGAGGTATCTTCCTACGCCACCCTGGCAGGGATTACCGTGGCCGGCGCCCTGCTCTACCTCCTGCTCAGCCTGCTGCTGCATGGATTGCGGCCCTATAAACTGGCACAACAAGTGCTGGGGCAATGCATGCAGCAAACAGCAGCCTACCTGCAGGTGAAGGCCGCCTTTTATGCCAGGGATCCCGCCTTCGACACTTTGTACCAGGAACTCACCCAAACGCAGCTCCAGGTTAATACGGCCCAGCAAAATGTGCGGGAGATCTTTTTCAAAACGCGGAGCATCACCCGCGAAAGCACCCATACCAGCCGGGTGCTGGTACTGGCCTTTATGGACCTGGTAGACCTTTTTGAGAGCATGATGGCTTCGCAGCCCAACTACCGCCTCATGCAGGCGGCATTGCCGGGACATCCGCTGCTGGATGCCTTCCGCCAGTTGCTGCAGCACATGGCACACGAACTGGAACAAGCAGGCATGGCCTTTGCCGCCGGCAAACCCTATCCGCCCGATGGTTCCATCAGCCACCGCCTGGCAGCCCTGAACGAACTGTTCGCCGAAACCCGGCAACAGGAACTGGACAGCGAAACCATCGAAGCTTTTATCACGCTGCGCCACGCCCTGGATGCCCTGGAGGACATGATCGAAAAACTGCTCAAGCTGCAACACTACAGCACCTACCACCGCGGCATCCGCCTCGACCGGAAACTCGACTACCAGCGATTTGTGGTGCCGTCTTACTTCAGCGGGCGCCAGGTACTCAACAACCTGAGCTGGCAATCCAGCGTTTTCCGCTTCTCCCTCCGCATGATGGCCGCCATGACCACCGGCTACCTGGTGTCGCTCTTCCTGCCACTGGGACACGCTTATTGGGTACTGCTCACCGTAGTGGTGATTCTGAAACCGGCTTATGCCATCACCCGACAGCGCAACCGCGACCGCCTGCTGGGCACAGCCCTGGGTGTGGCACTGGGCGCCGCGGTGCTCTACACCACTGCCAACAACTACGTGCTGCTGGGTGTGATGCTCGGCTTTATGATCCTTAGTTTCAGCTCCTGGCGCCACCGCTATTTCTGGAGCGTGCTTACGCTCACCGTATTTATTGTTATCGCCATGCACCTGCTGCATCCCGGAGATTTTACCGCACTCATTCAGGATCGGCTGGTGGATACGGTTATTGGCTCAGCCATTGCCCTGTCGTTTACCCTGCTGATACCGCCCGTGTGGGAAAAAATACTCCTGCCGCAACTGGCCACCGAAGCCATCCAGGCCAATCGCCAATACTTCGATGAGGTAGCCGGCCTATTTGAAGGACGTACCCTCAGTATGGGTGATTATAAGCTACATCGCAAGAAAGTATACGTGGCATTGGCCAATTTCAGCGACGCCTTCCAGCGCATGACCCAGGAACCACGTCAAATGCAGGAAAAAGCGCCCTACTGGCAGCAATTGGTGGTGAGCACCCATGTGCTGGCATCGCACACCGCCGCCCTGTTTACCGAAGTGCAGGATCTAAATGCCCGGGAACAACTGCATGCCTTTCTGCCCATTACCCGCCAGGTCAGCAACCGGCTGCTCACCGCCTGCAGCCTGCTGAACACCAGCAATGCCCAACTTCAGATGGGAGCCGCCACCGGCATGGAAGACATAGCCATACGCCGGGAAGTGAAAGCCCTGCTCCTGCAACGACGCAATGAACTGGAAAGAGGCGAATGGGAAACCACCACCAAAGAACGCCTGGTAGCGCTCAAAAGCGTGCTCGACCAGCTGGACATGATGTTGCAACTCAGCGGGGATATCAGGCGGATCTGCAGGAAGATGTAGAGAAGGCAATAGGCAATAGGGGTGTTTATTGTTTTTGGTTTGTTGTTTGTTGTTCTTTAGGTCAGGCTGCTTCATAATGGGCGAGCTGTTTTCCTGTCCCGGCGTTTTAGGCAATAGGCCAATTTTCATCTCTCAACTATGGTCTGCTTTTTCCGGACTCCGGACTATGGACTCCCGACTTTCCTGCTTTCGGTCTTGCGGACTTTCCGACTTCCGGACTTTTGAAACCGCAGAGGCGTATGAGGTCTTCACAGAGGGGCCCAGAGAGCAATGCTTCCGGACTTGCGGACTTTCGCTTCGTACTTCTAAAGGCAATAGGGAATAGAAGAATAGGCAATGAGTAGGGTGAGTATTGCCGGAAAAAGTGCAGCACCATGTTAGCATAAGGCCAAACAATACGACCTTTAGGAACAGCATTCGCAGACACTATGTCCGGGTTTGTACATGACCAATCCATTGTTCGCCGTATCTGGGGCCGGGCCGATACCATCCTCTTCATTTTTGCAGGGGCGGCGGCTGAGTTTGCGCTCAACAAGGCCGTGGACTGGCTTTATTTTACCGGCAAGTTGCCGTCCGATCCCATTGGCCGCCTGTTTTCCACGGTGCAATATGCCCGTCGCATTGTGTTTGCGGAAAACGACGAAGCCATCAAAGCAATACACACCATCACAGCCATTCACCGGGCAGTGGAAGAAAAGCGCCAAAGTACCATCCCCGATTGGGCATACCGCGATGTGCTATACATGCTGATCCATTACTCCATCGCCGCCTTTGAATTGTTGGAACGAAACATGTCGCCTGCGGAAAAGCAGGAAGTATTTGATGTATTCCACCGCGTGGGCAGCGGCATGCAACTCACCCATCTGCCGGACAACTATATCCGGTGGCTGGAAGACCGGGAGCGGCATATGGCGCAAGACCTGCAACACAACCGGTATACGGATGACCTTTTTCTGCAATACAAAAAGCACCTGGGCAGTTTCCGCTTCACGATATTGGTGGAGGCCCAGAAACTGGTCATACCCGCGCGGGTA
>JALOMZ010000148.1 GCA_025455205.1 Chitinophagaceae bacterium
ATTTCCCATCAACAACGATGATGAGCTGTTTGGCCGGCTGATCCTGGAGATCAACCAGGCGGGTCTCAGCTGGACCACCATCCTGAAGAAGGAAGCCCATTTCAGGAGGGCCTACCATGGCTTTCAGGTTGCCCGGGTAGCGGCTTACGGGGAAGAAGACAAGGAACGGCTGCTGCAGGATGCCGGCATCATTCGCAACCGGCTGAAAATAGAGGCAGCGGTGCACAATGCACGGGTGGTGATGCAGCTGCAGCAGGAATATGGAAGCTTCCGGCAATGGCTGGATGCACATCATCCGTTGCCTAAGGAGGCCTGGGTGAAGCTGTTCCGGAAGCAATTCCGGTTTACCGGTGGTGAAATAGTCAATGAGTTCCTGCTCAGCACCGGCTACCTGCCCGGTGCCCACCAGCCGGATTGCCCGGTGTACGCCCATGTCCTCCGGACCGGTCCCGCCTGGTGCCGGGGTTGAAGGGACCAGCATAAAGGGAAATTCATCCGCCCGGATAATGCCCCTTCCCAATGTCTATGCCTTCCGCCTTACATTTGCCCTTCCTGAGCAAAAACCAAGCAGCCGTGGCGCTAAAACTGATAGAGCGGAGACAAGAGAACGTGCCCGAGGGTGCGGAGATGAGCTTTGTAGACCACCTGGAGGAATTGCGCTGGCACATTGTGCGCGCCGTCATTTCCATCCTCATAGGGGCCATCCTGTGCTTTGTGTACATAGACGAAGTGATGGATATGGTCATCTTCGGCCCCATCGAAAAGGGATTCGTCACCTACGACTGGTTGTGCCGCCTGGGCCACAAGATTGGCGCCGGCGACTCGCTCTGCCTGCCTCCGCCCGATGTGCAGATGCAGACCACCACTTTCGGCGGCCAGTTCATCAGCAGCATTACCATTGCCTTTATGAGCGGCCTTATTGTGGCCTTCCCCTATGTATTCTGGGAGGTATGGCGGTTCATCAAGCCGGCCCTGAAGCCTCATGAACTGAAATACACCCGCGGGGCCATCTTCTTTGTTTCCTTCTTCTTTTTCCTGGGGGTGGCCTTCGGATACTTTCTGCTGGCTCCCTTCACCTTCAGCTTCCTGAGCAACTATAAAATTGGTACCCACAATATCATTGAAACCAAGCCGGTGCTGAATGACTATATCGATAACCTCATCGATATTACCGTTGGGGCCGGACTGGCTTTTGAGCTGCCTGTGATCAGCTATGTGCTCACCCGCATTGGGCTCATCACGCCGGGCTTTTTGCGTGAATACCGCAAGTATGCCTATGTGGGCCTGCTGATGATTGCCGCGGTGATCACGCCCAGCCCCGACTGGATGAGCCAGCTGATCGTAGTACTGCCCCTGATCCTGCTGTATGAGCTGAGCATCATCATTTCTGCCCGCGTGGCCCGCCAGGAGGCGAAAAGGGAAGCGGAAGAATGGAGCTGATGAGAGGCAATGGGGGAATAGGGAATAGGGGAATAGGGAATAGGGAATAGGCAATGGGGGAATGGGCAGTAGGGCTGGCGTTGTGGAATTTGGGATTTTCCTGTTTGGGATTTCTCCTTGATGTGCTGATCAGCTAATTAGCTGATGTGCTGATGGTGGGAATGAGAAAATGAGCAAATCAGCAAATGTGAAAATGGAGTTTGAGGAAAGAGGGTGTCAGGCTAGGGTGGGTTGGGGAAACCTGCCGGCAAGGGTCGCCCATGTCCCACCGCGCAGCGTCCCACGAAAAAAATATCTGCCAGCGTGGAATTCCACCGGTAGTAATAGGCAATAGTGAATAGGCAATAGTGGAACAGGCCATGGGGCAGGCCCACTGGAATTTGGGATTTTCGTATTTGGGATTTGATTTTTTCGAATATTTAATTTTCATCATATGGTTTTCAGCACAACGCTTCCCATTGCCATTGGCGCCGACCATGCCGGTGTGGAATACAAGGACGCCGTGGTAAAATGGCTGCAGGAAAAAGGGTTTCAGGTGAAAGACTTTGGTACCCACGGCGGGTCGTCGGTAGACTATCCGGATTTTGCCCATCCCACGGCAGCTGCGGTGGAGAATGGGGAGGCTGCTTTTGGCATCCTGTTTTGTGGCAGTGCCAATGGGGTGGCCATCACAGCCAATAAGCACCAGGGCATCCGGGCTGGTTTGTGCTGGGACAATGAAGTGGCCCGCCTGGTGCGGCTGCACAATGATGCCAACATGATCTGCATCCCGGCCCGTTTTGTGGCCCTGCCTTACGCCCTGCAGATGCTGGAAACCTTCATGAACACAGCCTTCGAAGGTGGCCGCCATGCCAACCGCGTAGGCAAGATTGGCTGCATGTGATGAGTGCGCCACCGCCTGCCGTGATGGAAACCGCCCGTTTGTGGTTGCGCGAAATGACGCCCGCAGACGCCGGACTGCTCAAAATGCTGAATGATGATCCACAGGTGTTGCAGTATACCGGCGATATGGCTTTTGCATCGGAGGAGGAGGCCCGCCAGTTCCTGGAAGGGTACGAGCAGTACCGCTTGTTCAACCGCGGACGCTGGGCAGTGATCCGCAAGGAGGACAATGCTTTCATGGGTTGGTGCGGACTGAAATACCATCCCGATACCGGGCAAACAGACCTGGGCTTCCGGCTCATGAAAAGGTACTGGAACCATGGTTATACCACAGAGGCAGCACGTGCCTGCCTGGCCTATGGGTTTGACCAATTGGGCCTTGCGGAGATTTACGCGCAGGTGCGGCAGGAGAATGCCGCCTCCATAAAAGTGCTGAAGAAACTGGGGCTGCGACAGGTGGGTGCTGCCCTGTTTGATGGGATCCATCCCGGATACCTGTTTTCGGTTACCCGGGATGCCTGGATCAGCTTACCATAGCGGCAACGCCATATATGGCGGCCAGCAGCAATACGAATACGATAAACAATACGGTTACCGGTTTGGCGGAAGAATTCATGCAGCAGTGTTTTTCAAATCTAACTAAGCAATGCATGCAAATGCAATGCCGAATTTTTCACGGGGTGTGAATAGGGTGGATTCCGTGAGGATAAGGTGCTCCTTAAACTCATTGGTGCCGGTATGGTATTACCGGCTTTTGCGAAACAGGTTCAACCATGGCTTACGCTGCTGGCCGAGGCTCATTTTGGTATGGCATCGTTCCATGTCGGCCTGGTAATCCTTTACTTTTTCGTTGCTCATGGTTTGCATGAGGGCCCTGCGGTACCATTGAATGGCCTCAGACAGCTGTCCGCGGAGTTCGGCCACCATGCCATAGCGGTAGTACACCCAGCTTTTGTCGATGGTGCGTATGCCCAGGCAGCGGTCCAGGAATTCTGCCAACTCCTCAAAGCGTTCCAGGTCTATCAGTATGCTGGCCATATGGAAATAGGGATGCGGATACAGGGGATCCGACGCAATGGCTGCTTTAAAATGCACCTCGGCCTTCTGGTAATTCTCAAACTGGGTTTTGTAGATCCATCCCAGCGAATTATGGGCCGGGGCATAGTCCGGTTCTTCGTACAGTATTTCCTCATACTTGCGGAAGGCCTCGTGGAATTGGGAATTGCGGATGTCGGCTTCTGCCTCCAGGTATAGCTCTTCGGTTCTTGCGTTCATGGTTGGTTGCCTGCCAGGGTTGTGGGCAAGCGTGCAAAGATGGGCAATTTGAAAATGAGCAAATCTGAAAATTTGAAAATGGATGAGGAATTGGGCAATAGGGAATAGGCAATAAAGGATGTGCTGATTGGCTAATTTGCTGATGTGCTGATGGTGGGAATGAGAAAATGAGCAAATTAGCAAATGTGAAAATGGAGTTTGAGGAAAGAGGGTGTCAGGTTAGGGTTGGTTGGGGCAACCTGCTGGCAAGGGTCGCTCATGTCCCACAGCGCAGCGTCCCACGAAACAGGCGCTGGAATTTGGAATTTTCCTTTTTGGGATTTTGCTGATGCAATGCGGTGCTTGTAGCAGGGGCATCAAAAAACCGGCCGGATCATAAGCAACTGCTTCATCCGGCCGGCTGTGAAGGGTAAAGATTTGCGGTTTACCAGCCCAGTATGTAGGCAAACATCAGCGGGGCCACAATGGTGGCATCGCTTTCTACAATGAACTTGGGGGTATGGATGTCCAGCTTGCCCCAGGTGATCTTTTCGTTGGGCACGGCGCCGGAATAGGATCCGTAAGAGGTGGTACTGTCACTGATCTGGCAGAAATAGCTCCAGAACGGAACATCGTGCCACTCCAGGTCCTGGTACATCATAGGCACCACACAAATGGGGAAGTCGCCGGCAATACCACCACCGATCTGGAAGAAGCCTACGCCCTTGCCACCGCTGTTCTGGCGGTACCAGTCGGCCAGCCAAACCATGTATTCGATGCCGCTCTTCACGGTGCTGGCCTTCAGTTCACCTTTGATAACATAGCTGGCAAAGATGTTGCCGGTGGTGCTGTCTTCCCATCCGGGCACCACAATGGGAATATTCTTTTGGGCTGCGGCTACGATCCAGCTGTCTTTGGGATCGATCTCATAGTATTGTTCCAGGTCGCCGCTCAGCACGGTTTTGTACAGGAATTCATGCGGGAAGTAGCGCTCGCCTTTTGCCTCGGCCTCCACCCACTGGCGGTGCAGGTGTTTCTGCAGGCGGCGGAAGGCCTCTTCTTCGGGAATGCAGGTGTCGGTTACGCGGTTGTAGTGGTTTTCCAGCAGGTCCCACTCTTCCTGCGGGGTAAGGTCGCGGTAGTTGGGGATGCGCTTGTAGTGGCTGTGGGCCACCAGGTTCATCACGTCTTCTTCCAGGTTGGCGCCGGTGCAGCTGATGATATGCACTTTATCCTGGCGGATCATTTCGGCCAGGCTGATACCCAGTTCGCCGGTACTCATGGCGCCTGCCAGGGTGATCATCATCTTACCGCCTTCCAGCAGGTGGGTTTCATAGCCCTTGGCGGCGTCCACCAGTGCTGCGGCGTTGAAATGCCGGTAATGGTGGGTGATAAACTGGCTGATGGGTCCTTTGGTCATAGCTTGATTTTTTTGGAGCCGCAAAAATAGCTCATTGCCGGGGCACTGGCCGTTGAAATTTCGGGACAGGGGGTGCTGCAAAAGGCGGCTGAAATGAAATGGCCTGCTGGTAATATCCTATCTTCCCGCCATGCCTTCGGTACTGTTTTTATCGCTGGATACCTTTAGCCGCATTGGCGGTATACAGCAGTTCAACCGGCTTTTTTCCCTGGCCTTGTGGCGCAATGCTGAGGAAAAGGGTTGGCGGGTCAGGCATATCTCGCTGTGGGACACCCATGTTGATCCGCAGTATTTTCCGCCCGGCTGGTTCAGTGGCTGTGGCCGTGGCCGTGGCCGCTTCCTGGCTCGTGTGGTGCGTGAAGCCCGGAGCGCAGATGTGATTGTACTGGGCCATATCAACCTTGCCCTGGTGGGCCTGGTGCTTCGGTTCCTGTTTCCCCGCACCCGGCAGGTGTTGCTGGCGCATGGGGTGGAAGTGTGGCAACCGCTGGGCCGTGTTGCCTCGGCTTTTTTGGGGCGGGCGGATGCTGTATGGGCTGTCAGTCAGTTTACGGCGAATCAACTGTCAGAGCTGCATGGTGTGGATGCCCAAAGGATACAGATTCTGCACAATACATTGGATCCTGCTTTCACGGACGCGGCTGCTGACAACACTGCCCTGCTGCAGGAACGGTGGCGCCTGGGCAACCGGCATCCGGTGCTGCTTACGG
>JALOMZ010000149.1 GCA_025455205.1 Chitinophagaceae bacterium
ATGTGATCGGGTGTGGTGCCGCAGCATCCGCCTACAATGTTCACGTATCCTTCGCGTGCCCAGTCTTCAATGAAGTGGGCGGTCTGGTGGGGTTGCTCATCGTACTCCCCCATGGCATTGGGCAGGCCGGCATTGGGGTAGGCGCTGGTATAGCAGGTGGCCAGCTGGCTCAGTTCTTCAATATGGGCCCGCATTTCCTGTGCCCCCAGGGCACAGTTGAGGCCTACACTTAACGGACGTGCATGGGCGATGCTGGTGTAGAATGCCTCCAGGGTTTGCCCGCTGAGGGTGCGGCCCGAGGCATCGGTGATGGTACCGCTGATGCTGATGGGCAGCTCGGGCTTGCCGGTATCGCGGAAATATTTCTTGATGGCGAAGATCGCCGCCTTGGCGTTGAGGGTGTCAAAGATGGTTTCGATGAGCAGCAGGTCTACCCCGCCGTCTACCAGGCCAGTCACCTGTTCGTAGTAGGCTTCCATGGCTTCGTCGAAGCTGAGGGCCCGGAATCCGGGATTATTCACATCCGGACTGAGCGACAAGGTTTTGTTCATGGGCCCTATGGCGCCGGCCACCCAGGCCTGCCGGCCCAGTTCATCCACTGCCTGCCGCGCGCAGCGGGCAGCCGCCACATTGAGTTCATAGGCCAGTGCTTCCATGCCATAATCGGCCAGCGACACCCGCTGGGCATTGAAGGTATTGGTCTCAATGATGTCGGCCCCGGCTTCGAGGTACTGCTTGTGAATGCCCACAATGATGTGGGGCTGGGTAATACACAGCAGGTCGTTATTGCCTTTCAGATCGCTGGGCCAGTCTTTGAAACGCTCGCCACGGTAGTCGGCCTCGGTAAGTTTGTGCCGCTGTATCATGGTGCCCATGGCCCCGTCGATGATCAGTATCCGTTTGTTCAGTTCTTCGCGAATGGTACTCATAAGTTACTCCTCCTTGCCGGGCAGCCTGAACTCCTTGCTTGCAGGGCGGGGTGCCATGCCATTGCGCATGGTGACCCGACCAGCCACCCGGATCAATTATCTGAACCATAAACGAAGGGAACACCACGGAGGGAGGTACACATCGTTTATTAGTTCGGTTGTTGTGGAAGCAGGCCGAACAATAAACAAATCCGCCTGCGGCGCAAATGTACCATAATTACGCCAAAAGCCGCCACCCGGAGGCAGCGGCCTGTTCTCAGCAAACCCGCAGGCGCCAAAGGATCTTACCGTCCCAGGTGCAGCTCGTCGTCCTGCAGGGGGTTGTCGTCCTTCAACCGGATGCTGGTTTCCGAAAAAGTCACCACCTGCCAGTCGTTGTTCAGGTCGCTCAACAGAGGGTCTGATCCGAACGACAGGATAAATTTGTTACTGCTGCGCGACCAGGTGCCAATAACCACCTGGCTGCCCCGGGTGGCGGTGGCCACGCCGCCGGCCTGAAAAGACAGGCTCCATCCGGAGAAGTTGGAGGTCTCATCCTTTTTATCCCAATAGTAACTCACCTTCCAGGCACCATTGAGGGTGGCAACGGTAGCATCAGGAGCGGGCAGGTCATCCGACCCGCGGGTACAGGCGGTAAATAGTATAACGAGGAGCAGGTAGAGCAGGTATTTCTTTTTCATAGCATATGGCTTTTGGTGAATGCCATTCAAAATTGGCATGCCCAAGCCTATACCACGGTATTCACATAGCTGAAGCAGGAATTTGAGGTGCTGAACCGGCCATTCAGGGCAGGGCATCATCGAGCCACTGCTTGAAAGCGGCCGCCCGCTCGCTGCTTACAATAGTATCCAGTTTGGTGGGCGGCTCCAGTTTCACCAGCACACGGGCCTTGGTCCAGGTGAGCATTTCTGCAATGGCATCCACGGCAATGATGAACTGGCGGTTGATGCGGAAGAAACGTTTGGGATCCAGCAGCCCTTCCAATTGATCCATGGGGTAGTCAACAATGTACCGCTTGTTGTCGCGGGTAACCAGGAAGGTGGCTTTGTTTTCCGTATAGAAATAGGCGGCTGCCGTTGTTTCCACGGTCTTAAGGTGTTCGCCATAGCGCACCACAAAACGCTGTTTATAGGATTTGGCAGGTTTGCCCAGGCTTTGCATCAGTTGCTCAATGGGCAGGGTGGCTGGCCGCGCATGGATGCGTTTGTATTTGTCCAGTGCAGCCGAAAGTTCTTCTTCCTTCACCGGTTTCAGCAGGTAGTCCACGCTGTTCAGTTTAAATGCTTCAATAGCATATTCATCATAGGCTGTGGTGAATATCACCGGGCACTGCACCTGTGCCTGGCGAAACACATGGAAGCTGATGCCATCGGCCAGGTGGATATCCATCACCATCAGGTCGGGCTGGTGTAGCTGCAGCGCCGCCACGGTGTCGGCCACGGTGGCATAGGTGGCCGTGATGCGAATGGTGGCATCGGCCTGTTCAAGCAATTTGGCCATGCGGCGCGCGGCGGGAAGTTCGTCTTCAATGATCCAGATTTCCATAGACTTTCTGCTTCATGCGTTAATCCAGTAAGGGAATGCTCACCCTGAAATGGGCCTCATCCGCATGCACCTGCAACGGTTGAGCAGTGAGCAGGGCATAGCGGTGCCGTATATTCTGCAGGCCCATGCCGGCGCCCGGCTCCCGACCCATTTTTTCCCGCCGGTTATTGCTCACATGCAGGTACCCTTCTTGTTCATGCAGGGAAATATGCAAAGGCTGCTGCCCGGTAAAGGCATTGTGCTTAATGGCATTCTCCACCAGCAACTGCAGGGTGAGGGGGGCAATCTTTTTCTGGTGCAAGGTGTCGGCATTCAACTTGTTGCTGAGCTGGATACCAGCGCCAAACCTTTGCTGCTGGATAAACAGGTAATCCTCCACCAGGCGCAGCTCCTCTTCCAGCAGTATCTTCTCTTCGTTGCGTATCTGCACCACTTTCCGGAAAAAATCGCTCAGGTGTGCGGTGTACTGCAGCGCCTGCTTCGGATTTTCCTCAATGAGCGACATCAGGGTATTGAGACTGTTGAAAAAGAAATGCGGACTTACCTGGCTGCGCAGTGTTTCCAGCTGGCTTTGCAGGTGTGCCTGCCGCAGTTGCTGTACATGCTCCCGCTGCCGGTCGCGATACCGGATCAAAGCCAGTACTAGTGCAGCCAGCCCCGTTGTTGCCAGCAGGATAAACCACCAGCGTTGCCAGTATGGGCGGGCAATAGTGAAATGGTATACTGCCACCGGAGAAAGGGCAAACTGGTTGCTTACCGATGCCCGCACCTTCAGCGTGTATTGCCCCGGGGGCAGCTTGGGAAAATTGACATAACGATCGCGGGTGGTGATCCAGGTTTTGCCCAGCCCTTCCAGCATATACTGGAACTTTACCGACTCCGGCTGTACCAGATGCACCGCATCGAAATGGATCCCGATATTATTCTCTTCCGCGGCAAACTGCTGCCCCTGCTGCCAGGATATGCGGTTCAGGAAAAGCTCCACACTTTCGATGTAGGCCCGGGGAAGGGCCGGCGGTCCCTGTGTCTGTACCCGCTGGATTCCCTTGTCTGTCACCACCAGGATGGCTCCATCCGGCAACATGGAGGCAGCATGCATATCGCTGCTCAGCACCCCCAGCCCCTGGGCGGCGGTGTAGCTGGTAACACCCAGCGATCGGGCATGGATCACGTCCAGCACCTGGCGGCCAAGGGCCACTACATTACCCTGTGCATCTGCCAGCAGGGAAGAGACCATGTTGCCAGACAATCCCTGGGGTTCGGAAAAATGGCGCCATCGTCCCTCCGCATCGTAGAAATACAGTCCGCTGTTGAGCACATTGGCCCATACCCTGCCAACACCATCCTCAGCAAGCCCGTAAACCACATCGTTACCCAGGCCTTCCTTCTCTGTAAAATGAACATATCTGCCCCTGTCCAAGAGCGTTATTCCCTTGCCATCGGTGGCAAACCAGGTCCTGCCCCGGCTGTCTGTCAGTATATCGTAGATGTAGTTAGTGCCAATGGAGTTGATGTCTGCCGGCGGACGGCAGGTATAAAGGGGGAAACCATCGCCGGCTTCTTCTGCCAGCCGTTCACAAAGCACGGCGCCTTCCAGGCTGCTCACCCACACACGGTTGTTCCTGCCGCGGATGCTGAGTATACTGCCCTTGCGCAATGCCGGGCTCTCCTGAAAAGGGCGCATGCGGCCGGTGGCTGGCTGCAGCAGCCAGATTCCGTTGCCCATGGTGCCAATCCAGATGGTGCCGGTGCTATCCTGGTAGAGCGCCGTAACTGCTGCCTGATGCGGCGGTATGGGCAGGCTCAGGGGCTTTGCCTGTAAACGCCCGTCGGGGCCCATACAGTAAAGCTGGTGTTCAACAGCATACCAGGTGTTCCCGCTGCGGTCTGTCAGCAGGGCATGTATGCTGCCGGCAGTGGCGGCAGAAAGGGGCCGCACCAACCGCATTTTTGGATAGAGTGATAAGGCCAGCTGCTGGCCGCCGCCCAGCCACAGGTTGCCATGGTTGTCGGCCAGGGCCAGCTGATACCCAGCTGAAAGGCCCGCCAGGGCTGTTGTAGCACGCAACCGGTTCAGCGGGCGCACCTGCACGCCACTATCAGTGGTACACACATATACTTCACTGCCTGCCACCGCAAGCGCTAATACGCGACCATAATTCCAGGGTATGGAGTCGGGCAGCACCCGCAGCAGGCCGCCCTGCAGCTCCAGGCGGGTGAGTCCGTTTTCGTCATGTCCGGCCAGGAAACTGCCATCAGGCAGGGCCGTGACCACGGTGGTGATATTATCGGCCAGGCCATCACGCAGGGTAAGGGCCTGCACCCGCTTCTTACCGGCGGTAAACAAGAGCGCATTCACCCCTGCATCGGTGGCAGCAAGCACCACACCGCCGGGCGCCGACAGCAAGTCATACACATAGTTATCACTCAAGCCGTCATCGTTATTGATATTGTACCAGCGCGCCTGGCTGAATACGTATACCCCTTCGCCCCCTGTAGCGCACCAAACCCGTCCCAGGCTGTCGGCCATGATGTCTGTAACGGGTGCGTTAAAATGTCCTTCTTCGAAATCCAGCGCAATGCCGCTGTTTCCCGTGAGCCGGGCGAGTCTGCCGTTCTGCAGGCCTATCCAAATTTCACCGCCGGCTGTTTTGCCCATGGCAGTGATATCCATAGTGCCCAGGCTGCTATCCAGTGTCAACCTGCTGAAGCGATTGCCATAGAAGGCATAGAGGCCCGACCGGGTGCCTACCAGCAGGTATCCGTCGGGGTGTTGCAACAGGCATTGTACCCTTGGCTTGGCAGGACCATTCTGCAGCTCAAATACCCGCAAGGCCTGCGCGTTGGCGAAAGACGCAAATAACAGCCATACCAGCCAGGTGCAGCATGCATGCCGCAGCATCGGGTTTCGATATGTGTTGCCCCTGATCACCCGGTTTTCAATTGTGGGGTTCGAGGCGGGCACTTACGGCCACCTTGATCTCTTCCGCCAGCTTTTCTTTCACAATACGTGGTACGGGTATATTGTGATCGGTGAGCAATACCGAAAACACCGATTCAATGCGGATGGTCTTGTCGGGCAGGATGCTGATGTCGGCCTTGATGATGCGTTCCTGTTCCACCCCATGAATATTGAGCATCCCTTTGGCGCGCACCGTATATTTTCCGGAGTGGTTCCAGTTCAGTTCCTCAATGATCTTGCCTTTGAAGGTAGCGTCGTGGTAGCGGG
>JALOMZ010000150.1 GCA_025455205.1 Chitinophagaceae bacterium
GGCCGGGGGTGGCCACGGCATTGCGTCGGGTGGCATCCTGAAAAATGGCGGCAGGCTGCCAGCGGAAGCTGAGGCCATTGCTCACGGGCCGCATGGTGACAGCATCGGTGAGGCAGATGGTGGTATCCGGCCCGGCATCCAGGCTCACCTGGTCAATCACCCGCACCTGTACCGAATCGGTGGCCACGCAGGTATTTTCGGTGAGGGTAACCACATACCGGCTGGTGGTTTTGGGAAACACCAGCGGGGTGGCCGTGTTGCCATTGATGAGCGTGGGCGAGGGGTTCCACACGAAGGTGCCGGTGCCACTGGCCCGGAGCTGTAGGGTGTCTATGCTGCAGATGAGGGTGTCGCGGAAAGCCAGGCTGAGGGCTGGCTTGTCGGTCACCTGTACCGGAAAGCTGAACTGGGTGCTGCAGCCTTTGCTGGAAGTCACCCGGAAAGTGGCGTTGTAGCTGCCAATGCCGGGGTAGCGGTACCTGGCTTGTTGCAGCCGGCTGGTATCGTTGTTGGCGGCGCCATTGCCAAAATCCCAGCGCCAGCTGTTGATGTTGCCATAGCGTACCCGGCTGGTATCGGTGAACACAAAATCGCTGGCAAAGCAGGAGCCGGAAACCGTAAAGCCGGGGAAGAAACCCGGGAAGATCCGCACGTCGGTAAACGCGCTGTCGCTGCAGCTTGACTCGCGGTTGATGACCAGCTTGGCGCGGTATACGCCCGTGTCTGGATAAGTGAATACGGGCACCGGGCTGGTGCTGATATCGTCTGTGCGGTTGGGTACGCCAAAGTCCCAATAGTAGGAAAGGATGGCCGGGGAGTGAGAGAGGTTTTCGAAGCGCACGGTAAAGCTGTCGCAGTTCTGGATGGTGGGTGGCAGTTGGGCGGCAGCAATGGTGCAGCCGGCCACATTCACATGCAGTTCCTTTCGGGTACTGGCAATCCTGAAGCCGTTCCGGTATTCATCCACGCCTACCGCCAGCACGTATTCCCCTGTGGCAGAGGGGCTGCGGCCCGTGATAAGGCCGGTGCGGTTGTTGATCTGAATATTGGTGCCAAAGGGATTGGTGGCTGAAAATCCGGCACTATAGGGGATGGGGCCATACGGCGGAGGGGTGGCACGCGAGGGGTTGGGGTTACCTTGGTCTGCCCCCATCAGGGCATCAGTGAAGTAGAAATGCAGGGAGTCGCCATCGGGATCATTGGCGCCATAGTCAAGGGTGATATTGGAGTCATAGCACACCAGCACGGTGTCGTTCATGCTGAATACCGGGCTGCTGTTTTGCACAAAGGCCGGATTCACCGAGGTGCCGGGAATGGTAATGGTATAGGTGTTGCCCAGACTGTTGGAAGGCTGCAGGGCATTGACGATGCCATTGATGCGGCAGCACCGCTGAAAGGACAGGGTGTAGCCCAGTGGTGAGGCAGGCAGTGAGATCTCCGTTTCATATTCGAGGATCACGTAGCATACTTCCGGCTTCGGGTTTATGCATTCGCTGTAGGAGGTCTTGGCCAGGCGGTAGTTTCTCACCAGCTGCGCCGGAAAATCGCGGAAGAAGGTGTTGTTTCCGGTGTAGGCGCTGATGTTGATCTGCGGGTCATTCTGACCGGGGTTGGGAGGGGCGCAGTCGCGGTACACCTTCACCACCACCTTATATCGGAGCTCATTGTTGGCGCCGGGGCCCAGGTAGGAATAATAGATCCACCCGCCTTTAATGTGGAGTGCCTGCGCGGCTATTCCCAGCAGCAGCAAACAGGCCAGCATCCAGCGTCGGAGACGCAGGGATTTTCCTGACGGCAGGATGCGTATGGTATGGTGTGGCTGGCTCAATGGATGCCGGGTTGGCCTGGTGCTTAAAATTAGCTTTTATTGCGGGCGGGCGCCTTAAAGCTTCGTTAAGCCCAAAGTCGCAGGAATTGTTCGGCTGCGGCCTGGAATTTTTCCGGTTCTTCCATCATGCCCATGTGGGCTGTCTCTTCCAGTATGGTCACATGGGCCACGGAGGGCAGCGAAACCTGTTGCAGTACATCCTGCATGGGGGCGGCCTTATCGTGCACACCTATGATGAATAGTACAGGCAACTTGGTGCTCCGCAGCACATCAGTGCGGTCGGGGCGTGCCATCATGGCCTGGTAATAGGATACCAGCGCCTCCGGCATAAAAGATGCGCCTTTGTCCACCAGGGCCTGCACGGGCTGGGGATGGGCCTGTTGCCAGCTTTCCGAGAAGAGCCCCGGGATGGCTGTTTTCAGGAAGGCATGGGACCCATGTTCACGGATGAAGGTGATGGCTTTGCTGCGGGTTTCCCGCTTCTCTGCACTATCGGCAAAAGCAGTGGAGTGCAGCAGGCCGAAGCCCTGCAATCGGTCGGCACCGGATTGAGCCATGGCCAGCGCAATGTATCCCCCCATACTATGCCCCAGCACCACAAATTTGTTTGAGGTAATGGAGTCCATCAGGGCATGCAGGGCCCGGGCCATATTGTCTATGCTGCTGCAGAGCCGGGCATGAAAGGGAGAGCGGCCGCTGCCGGGCAGATCCGGCAGCACCACCTGGAACTGGTGGGTGAGTGCCGCAAACAGGTGGTCGAAGATGTGGCTGTCTTCCCCAAATCCGTGCAGCAGCAGTACTGCCGGTCCTTCGCCGGCTAGCTGGTAATGGATGGTGGTGTCTTCGTAGGCAAACTGGTATGGCATGGTGGCGGATGGTTGCTTGTCAAGAACGCATTTTCCGGGTCCTTATTCCCAGCAGGGCAGAAAAAAGGAACAGCAGTACGGCGGCAGGCCAGGCCAGCCTGCTCAGCCAGTCGCCATGACGTACGTAGAAGGTATGGTGACCGTTGGCCGGCAGCGCCATGCGTATGGCTGCGCGGGTATCCCAGGGCTGGGCTTCCAGCACCTGGCCGGAGGGGTCTATGAAGCAGCTGATGCCGGTGTTGGCGCTGCGGGCCACCCACATACGGGTTTCTATGGCGCGCAGCCGGGCCATGCTCATATGTTGCCGGTAGCCGGGGGTTTTGCCCCACCAGCCATCATTGGTGATGATGGTAAAAATATTGGCGCCGTTGCGCACGTATTCGGTGGCGTAGTTGCTGTAGATGCTCTCGTAGCAGATGATGGGGGCGGGTTTGTAGGGGTTGCCGGGGCTGCTGAATACCTCAGCTTTGTCACTGCGTCCCAGCGATCCGCTGATACCGCCAAAGTCGTCAAACAATTCGCCCATGAATCCCAGCCAGCTGGGCAGCGATTCCACCCCGGGCACCAGCTTGGCCTTGTGGTAGAGCTGGGGCTGCAGCCGGGCATCCACGCCCATGGCGGTATTGAAGGCTTCATAGTAGCTGCCGTCGTTCATCTGGCGGATGCTGAAGCTGCCCGGATGCTCCGTGCCCCAGAAGCGGTAGCTGTCGATGCCGGTAACCAGCAGTATCTGCGGGTGGCGCCGCAGGAATTCATACACGGGCTGGAATACAGGGTTCTCCAGGAGTTTGTGTTCCCAGGCCTGTGCCGGTATGGCTGTTTCGGGCCATACCACGAGGCGGGTATTGCTATCAAGCCTTGATTCACTCAGGCGGATCAGCTCCTGCACCAGCACCCCGGGGGGCGTGTTGAACTTTTCCTCATACGGTTCCACATTGGGCTGCACCACCACCACATTCGTGGATGCCGGCGCATGTTTTACAGGGTATATCAAGCCCGACAGGATCATGGGGCCCAGGATCACCAGCAGGCGGAGGGTATAGTTGTAAAACTTGTGATGATGGGGTAGTTTCAGGAATGAATAGAGCAGGGATACATTTACCAGCAGGAGCCAGAGGCTGCCCCCGGTGGTGCCGGTATATTCATACCACTGTATGAAGCTGGTTTGGTTGGCCAGGGCATTGCCCAGGGTGAGCCAGGGCCAGCTGAGGTCCCAGTTATGGTGGATGTATTCAAAGGTGAGCCAATACAATATGAATGAGGCATAGCCCGGCAGGTTGCCGGCCCACCGGCGGGTATATCGGAAAGCCATCAGGGGAAATACCATCAGCAGGCTGTTGGCAATAATGGCACCGGCGGCCCCGGGGCCGGTGGAGTTCCAGATCCACCAGGTGGTGCCGGCATTCCAGATGAGCATGTTGAGCCAGCTTACCCAGAAAAAACGGCCATCGCTGCTGATCCTGCTCTCCAGCACCAGCAGGGGTATCCAGGCAAAGAAGAGCAGGAAGGTAAGCGGACTCATAGGCCAGCCGGCCACCAGCAGCAGGCCGGTGAGCGGATATAGCCAGAAGGGGACGCGGGTATGGTTCAGGTTCATGGCACTACAAAAAAAAGGCACTTGTGCCAAACACAAGCGCCGGGTATCAAACCATTCCAAATTATGTACACTAGGCTTCCAGTTTGCCGATATAGTGGAGCAGCTCAGTCTTTTTGGCCTCGCTGCGGAAGGCGCCGCTGAAATGACTGGTTACGGTGGTGCTCGTTTGGTCCTGGATGCCGCGGCTGCTCACGCACATATGGGCGGCATCAATGATTACGGCCACGTCTTCGGTTTGCAGCACCTGCTTCAGGTAACTGGCAATCTGTACGGTCAGGCGCTCCTGTACCTGCGGACGCTTGGCGAAGTACTGCACAATGCGGTTGATTTTGCTGAGCCCTATCACCTTGCCGTTGGAAATATACGCTACATGGGCCTTGCCAATGATGGGTACAAAATGGTGTTCGCAGTTGCTGTAGAAGGTGATGTTCTTCTCCACCAGCATCTCGTTGTACTTGTATTTGTTGTCAAACAAGGCCACTTTAGGCAGGTTCTTCGGGTTGAGCCCGTTGAAGATTTCCTGCACATACATCTTGGCCACTCGGCGGGGGGTACCGCGGAGGCTGTCGTCGGCGAGGTCGAGCCCCAGGGCCAGCATGATCTCGCGGAAATGGCCTTCAATGATATCCATCTTGGCCTCGTCGCTCAGGTCAAAAGCATCGGGGCGCAGGGGCGTATCGTAAGAGGTGGCAATGTGTTCATCGCCTATTTCATCGATGGTGAGGGTGCCTATGCCGTCCACTTCTTTCATGTTGGCCAGCACCTCACGGGTTTCAAATCCGGTTTCTTCCAGCACCTTAGCCGGGGTATTCCACAAAGTTCCGTTCTGTTTCATAGAGTCTGATTTTCAATTCTTTAGTGTGATCAATAAAAGGTCTTAACCGGTTATAAATAACCACGGCAATGTTTTCGGCAGTGGGGTTCAGGTTCCTGAACTCTTCCGTATCGAGATTCAGATTTTTGTGGTCGAAGCGCTCCAATACTTGCTCGCTAATCAGGTCGCTCAGCACTTTCAGGTCCATTACATAACCTGTAACCGGGTCAATCTCTCCTGTTACCTGCACAATCAGATCGTAATTGTGGCCATGATAATTGGGATAATTGCACCTTCCAAAAAGCCGTGCATTTTCATCTGCCGATAGTGATTCGTTGTGCAAACGATGGGCTGCATTGAAATGTTCTTTTCTGAAAACTGATACTTTATTCATGTCTTTTTTCTCCTTACAGACCTATCGGTGTTGCTCCATTAAAGACAACGTCATTTAATTTTTGTTTAGTTTGTGCTCAAAAAATCTTAAACAAAATCTGTTAAAAGTCTTTGGAAACCGGTCTGCTCGTTTTTTGTGTAGTGATAATATTTTATATGCTGCAATAGTTTAAACAGCCGAATTTATTCCCTTCTGCCGAT
>JALOMZ010000151.1 GCA_025455205.1 Chitinophagaceae bacterium
GTTGAGGAGGCACACCGGTTCTTGCAGCAAGCCAACTGGCTGGTGCTTACCCTGGGATCTGCATTTGTGTACGAGCTGCGCAATAATGAGCTGGGTGGTTCGGCAGGCGATGTAGTGGCCAACTGCCATAAAGTACCGGCCAGCCACTTTGTACACCGCCTGGCCTCGCTGGAAGAGATCAGCGTCAGCCTGCGGCGCCTGATTACGTCCATGCGGCAATTCAATCCGGGTATACGCATCCTGTTTACCATCAGCCCGGTAAGACATCATCGTGAGGGCATCGTGGAGAACAACAGAAGCAAGGCCACCCTGCACCTGGCGGTGCTGGAAATGCTGAACGCTTTTCCGGATGTTTTCTATTTCCCGGCGTACGAACTGGTGATCGATGATCTGCGCGATTACAGATTCTATGCCGAAGACCTGGTGCATCCCAACTATGCCGCTACCCAATATGTATGGGAAAAATTCATCCAGTGCTGTGTTGACGATGAAAGCCGGACGCTGATGCAGCCGCTGGAGCAATTGCGCACCGCCATGAAACACCGCCCCATGCATCCCAATACCTCGCAGCACCGGCAGTTCCTTACCGCCATGCTGCAGAAGGTGAACCAGCTGCAGCAAAGCCACCCCTGGCTGGACCTGGAGGCGGAAAGGGCGTATTTTTCCGCGGAGGTTTGATGTTTATCGGGGAAGGATTGCGGCTGCACTGTCGAGCGCCGCAAAAATGGCATCCCGCATTTGCTTTGCCCTGGCCTGCTGGTCGGCAAAATAGGCTGCGCGTTCTTCCGTGGTGGCCATTTTGGGGTCAGGATCAAATTGTGTCATCCAGTCGTTCATGCCCTGCTCTGCGCTGCCCAGCATGGCTTTCAGGGATTCGAGCCGCTGAATCATGGGGGCCATCCCAGCATTTCCCAGAGCCCTCAGGGAATCGATCTGCTGCTGCGCCGTTTTCTGCAGGCCTATCAGTTTCCCCATTTTAGGCATGGCCTCGTCGTGCAGGGCCAGCACCGATTTGTACAGGCTGTCTTCTGCCGATTTGGGGGCAGATGCTTCTCCGGCAGCTTCATGCTGGTGGCTGTTGCAGGCGCCCAGGGCAAGCACCAGGCAGGCAGTGGCTATGGCAAAGAATTTCATACAAATGCGGTTGGGTAAACGATACCGGCAAAGTACCATTTTTCCCTGATTATGCAGGACTGATAGCTACGCCTTTTGCTGCAGGCCCTTGCTTTGCAGCCAGCGCAATGAATGGGCGTGCATTAAATTTAATTTGTGTGAAATGCCGGCACCACTTTAGTTTGCAGGGCCTTGACGGTTGACTCCGGAGGGCATAACCAAAAATTGAAATTCCGCAGTATGAAGAAATATGCAGTGATTGTGGCCGGAGGGGCAGGAAAGCGCATGAACAGTGACCTTCCCAAACAATTCATCCCTTTGTTGGGAAAGCCCGTACTCTACTATACCCTGCGGGCTTTTTTGGACGCCTTCGATGACCTGAAAATCATTCTGGTACTACCGGAAGAACATATTGAAAAGGGCCGGGAAATTGTGGATGCGTATTTCAACCCGGACCGTTTTTTGTTTGTGGCTGGCGGAGAAACACGCTTTCATTCCGTTAAGAATGGTGTGTCGCTGGCGGAAGGGGAGAGCATCATCTTTGTGCACGATGGGGTGCGATGCCTGGTTACGCCCCAACTGATCCGCTACTGCTATGATTCTGCCATGTTGCAGGGAACAGCCATTCCGGCCGTGCCGCTGAAGGATAGCATCAGGCAACTGAACGATGCGGGCAGTGCTGCGGTGGACCGCAACCTGTATCGCATTGTGCAAACACCGCAGACCTTTCACAGCAAGATCCTGCTGCCGGCTCTGAGCCATATTGAATACAAGGAGAAGTTCACCGATGAAGCTACCGTGGTGGAGGCTTTTGGCATAGACATCCAGCTGATGGAAGGAGAGGACACCAATATCAAGATCACCACGCCAATAGACCTGTCTATTGCGGAACATATCCTGCTGAAGCGTATCAGCGCTTCCACCATCGAAGAATAGCGGGTAGGCGGTTGGTTTTCCAGAAATAATAGGGTTGGTTGGTACTGCCGAATTTCTGGTAGAACCTGGCAATTCCTGGCTGGTCCGACCCTTCAAAATCCAGCAGCAGGCCTGAACCTGCAAATTCCCTGATAAGCTGATCAAACAAAAAATGGTTGGCTTCCATCATACGCCCGTTGGGCAGTGTGGTGGAGGCCAGGTTGTATATGCGCCGGTCATCGCGGGCGAAAATACCGGTGGCCAGCAGTTCGCCGCCGGGCAGGCTTACTTCCCGGATAAAAGCGTGCTGGTGCCTGACCATATACTCCACGCATTGCGTAAACAGGGGATAGTCCTGTGGCCTGGCACCCAGCCTTTGCTGGTAGGCCTGTCTGAACAGCTCTACCGCCGCCGCTCCCTTGTCACTGTTTTTGTATTGCAGGTTGAACCGGGTGGTGCGTTTCAGGTTTTTGAACAGGTCCTGTTTGTATGATGCGGAGATGTTTGCATAATCATCCTGCAAGGGAAGCACGAAATTGGCGTGGGCAATGGTTTGGCCTTCCCACCCATTTTGGTGATTCAGGAACACTTCTATGAGCCGGAAGCGGGTGGCAAGGGCTTTCAGGAATGCAGGCAGCAGGGCAAGCAGGGAGGCATGGGTGCAAAAAAGCCCCAGTTGTTGGGTGAAGGCAGGCTGGCACAGGTAGCGGATGCCCAGCTTGCTGCGCCAGGTAACCGGGAAAAGAGCGGTATAGTCTTCATTCACCAGGGCATCCCAGCCAGGACTCATGGCATCCAGGTACCAGCTGCGGGCATAGATAAGGCCGTTCACTGCTTGTAGCATGCGTGCGTCCCACAGATCCTTGTCAATTTCGTGGTGTTGCAGGTAATGCAGGGGCTGCTCAACTCCGGCCATATCAGAATATTTGGAAGCCGCCAGGCTTAGGCTTCAGGTCTTCAAAATGAATGCTGAAGGTGAGCTTTTCCTGCCACCATTTCGGTCCTCCTTCGCGGAACGGGTCATTCACGCTGTTGGGTTCACGGAAAGCCTCACTTTGTATCAGCGGATAATACAGGTGGATGGCCTTGAATACAGGCAGGTGTAGCCCTATGCTGTAAAGAAATCGCGGCTGGTTGCTGCCGGAACGCCAGGGCGATGCGGAGGTGCCCACATCTGCAAACACCTGCAACCTGGTCTTAAAGGGCAATATGGTAAGCGGATTGATCTTGTCGGGCAGGTCGAAATAAGTGTTGAGGGTAACCATCCAGTTGTCGAAGAAATCGGCGCCGGTATTGCTGAGGCCGGGTATCACCGAACTGTAGTCGCTGCGGTATTTGAATCCGCCATCGCGGATCATGATCTGGCGGCCCGCCAACTGGGTGGATTGATTGCGTTCGGCAAAGGCATTGCTATAGGTATAGTCCTGCTGGCCATTCGGTCCATACATCGTGAAATGATAGCGGCTGTTGTTGCTGCGAACCTCGGTTGTTTTTTCCGTCAGGTAAAAGATCTTGCCGGCAAAGAGCCGGGCAGAAATGCCCTTGCCGCTTTGACCATAGTTCAGGAAATAGTTGCCGGTGAAGGTGAGACGCATAATGTCTTTCACCTGTTGCACACCTGCCTGTATCCACCAGGGATACAGGGTGCGGTCGTTCCGCCAGGTGAAGGTGGCCTGTGGAATGATGGTAGTGATGGCGCCGGCCCGCTCTGCATAGAAGGTGGTATCGTCGGGCGGAGGCGGGGTCTTGAATTGCAGCTGCTGTTCGCTGATGATGAAAGTACGGATATCCAACTGCCGCTGCAGCCGGCTGAGGGGGCTGGGCTTTTTCCATTCCAGCATCAGGCCCGGGGTCACTTTGGAAAATCCAACCGGGAATGATTCCCCCAACTGATTGGTGCCGGTGTTGGTGCTGAAGCGGGCCATTCCCGAATACAGTTCTGCCTTATACAACTTGCCCCGTTCAGGATACCAATGGTATCCCAGTCTGCCATAACCCACGGGTTGCAGGCTTCCGGTTCCCAGCATGGGGGTGAGCACAAACTGGAACCTGCTGGCAGGTATGTTGTAGTTGTGCAACACGAGGCCCAGGCTGAGTTTGTCGTGGTTGTTATAACCCAGGGCGGGCGCAATGCCAATGTACTGGCGGCGGTCTGTATCTGCCAGGCTGAACAGTGCCGTGGCCGATGTACGGCGCCTGGCGGGCGTTTGCAATGGCCCTGTTTTGAACAGTAAGCTGGTCTCGGCTGTCAGGGGTAGGCCGGCTATGGATTCGGCGAGGTGCAAAAAATCCTGCGGGCCGGGGTGCCTGAACTGCCATTGCTGGTAGTACTGTTGCATCAGCTGCTGCATGCCTGCCTGGCCCAGGCGCGATTCCAGCATGTTCATCCACTGGGATGCCTTTTCATACACCACCGGATAAAAGGCAAAGGGGTGCACCGTATCGGGACTTGATTCTATGGGGGCATCCTGCCGGGTGCTGGTAAGGTAATCGAGCAAGGGCTTGCTGAGGTCTTCCGGTATTTTTTGAGATCCACGTGCGCCCACGGTTTTGGACACCGGCGGATAGTAGCGGCTGGTATATTTTTTTTCCAGGAAGGTGTTCATGCCTTCATCCATCCAGGCATGCTCCCGTTCATTGGTGGCAATGACAGCCTGCAGCCAGTTATGCCCAATTTCATGGGCTATGATCTGGTCCAGCAATTTTTCGTTTCCCGATATTTCATTGAGCAGCGTGAGCATCGGGTATTCCATGCCATCGGCCTCACTGGCGGGCGAGGCCACCACGGTTACCTGCGGGTACGGATAGTTGCCTATGGCTTCACTGTAAAAGTGCAGGGCCCGCCGGGTAAACTGCATACTGTTCTTCCATCGCTTCAGGTCGCTGGGCAGCAGGAAATTCCATAGTTCCACCACCTTGTTGCCCAGTTGTGCCGTATCAAATTTCACATTGAACCTTTTGTCGGCCGCCCAGGCAAAATCCACCACGTTCTCGGCCCTGTAGCGAACGGTTTTTAACTGACGTGAAGAAGGGGGGGCGGGGTATTTATCCTGTTTTTCTGTGGGAAACAGTTCCTTCTTTTTAGGCGGGGCAGCAGATGGTATGGGTGCGGTTCTGGTTTTCAGCCATTCTTTTTCGGTTGCTGATTCCAGTATGCCGGTGGCTGCCACCGCGTAGTTTTCCGGGAGTGTGATGCTTACCTCGTAATTGCCAAAATCGGAATAGTATTCACCGGCCGAAAGATAGGGCATGGGATGCCAGCCCTGCCGGTCATACACGGCCACTTTGGGAAACCATTGGGCCACGGCATAAAAAGGCCCCTTGTAACCAGAGCGGCTCACCATCTCAGGCAGCTGCACATGGAAAGGGGTATGCAGCATGAGCTTTGCGCCAGGCAGCAGCGGCTTGGGTAATACCAGCCTGGCCACGTCTATATAGGCAGGATGATCTTCCAGCCGGGCAGGCAGTCCATCGGCTTTGAAATCCACCTGGTTGATATAGCCTTTCCGCAGGCTGGAAGAAAAATAGAAATCTGTTTTGCCTTCCAGCAGGTATTGTTCGGAAAAGGCGGTCTGGTCATTCTTGTAGGCATTGGGCCAGAGATGGATCCACAGGAAACGGAGGGTATCCGGCGATTGATTCAGGTATTCGATCTGCACCGTGCCAT
>JALOMZ010000152.1 GCA_025455205.1 Chitinophagaceae bacterium
TAGCTGCCACAGCAGGGTACCCATATTCACCGGGTATTTGGAGCGGTGAATGGCAATGATATTTTTCAGGCTATAGTGCTGCAGGCACTGGGTGAGGTAGGTGTAGTCCTCCAGCGAAAGCTGCTTCACCCGCTGGGAATCCAGGAAATAGCGGTGCAGGTATGATTGAATATTCTGGTACCCGGTAGGATGTTTCTGGTGTGTTTTCAGTGCTTCGGAAAACAGGAACCGCTCACCGGGCGCAATAGCCGAATAGGTAGTGGTGATATCGGGCATCGCCTGCATACCGTATTCGCTCACAAAGCGGCCGGTTTTGGTTTCAAACACTTCAATGTCCTGCAGACCCCACCAAACGCCCCAGTAATGACTGTCGCCTTCGGTAAAGCTTTTGGCGCGTCCCCAGCCATGCATGGGAGATGTACTCACATAGGGACGGGTGCCATCCCAACGCTCCACCCAGGCCGGCAGGCTGTCGCGAAACAGGCGGGCATAGGCCTTCCACAGGCGGGCAGAATCTTCGCCCTGCAGGTTGAACTGTTTTTGCCAGCCCCAGTTGTGCCAGGCCTCATCCACCTCATTGTTGCCGCACCATACCACAATGCACTTGTACTTGCGCAGCCGTTCAATCTGGTGCTTCACTTCTTCCCGCACATTGGCAAAGAATGCCTCATCGTCGGGCACCATGGCACCCGCAAACATGAAGTCCTGCCAAACCATGATGCCATATTTGTCGCACAACTCATAGAATGCCTCATGCTCATATACCCCACCGCCCCAAATACGAAGCATATTCATATTGGCCTCTTTGGCCTGTTTAATAATCCGTTCATAATCGGCATACTGCAGGCGGGGCAGGAACACATCGGAGGGGATGTAGTTGGCTCCCTTCATATATACTGGCTGGCCATCAATCCGGAAATAGAAGGCGCGGCCGATGCTGTCAGGTTCCTGCACCAGCTCCACTTTCCGGCCGGTATAGGCTGGCGGCGGCGGTGCCGGTTCATCGCCCGCTTCCATGAACACACTGCGCCAAATGCCGGCTGTGATGAGCGTGGGACCCCAGTCCCAGCCAAAATGGTACTGGGCCTTGCGGGCATAGGCCCGGTTATGATCGGGCACCACCAGCGGGCGGTTGGCCCTGGCCAGCGAGTCCACCACGCGGCGGGCCGGCCGGAATCGTATCTCCAGCTGGTTTTCTGCCTTTGCCCAGGGTTTGAGGTTGATGCGCCACTGCCGGAACATGTTATTGGCCTGCAACACCATGCGGCCGTTGAGCCAAACCTCTGCATAGGTATCCAGCCCTTCAAACACCAGCTGCAAATGCCTGGCCTGCAGTTGCGCAGCGCTCAGCGAAAAACGCGTGCGGTATTCCCAGTCTGCCTCTCCCACCCATTGCACCGCCTTTTCATTGTTGCCAGTGAAGGGATCCCCGATGAGCCCGTGCTGCATCAGGTCGGTATGCACCGTACCGGGCACCGTGGCGGTGCGCCACATGGTACTGCCAGCCTGCCTGAACTGCCAGCCATGGTGGAGCCGGAGGGTATCGGGAGCCGCCTGGGCAGGCAGGAAACGGAATGAAATGCTTACCAGCAAAAACAGGGCAAGGCAGGAAGATGGCAAACGCATAATGGTTGTTGTTCAGGTATGTATAGGCGGGCGGCTGTGCACCCCCATGAAACAAATATAGTGGCAGGGGCCGGAGCGCAAAGAGGGAGCTGGTTTCCCGGCGAACGGCCGGCTGCAGCCAGCGCCTGTTGCAGAACTGCTAAAAGCAGGGGCCGGACAGGCAGAAACCCCGGGAATTTTGGCCCCGAAGCAGCATATAAGCGGCAAAAATGTCTACATTAGTGTAGTTGATCCACAACTACGCATGACCGATGACCTGATTTTGGCGGGATGTCTCAGGAATGACCCTGTAGCACAGCGTGAACTGTACAACCGGTTCAGCCCTAAGATGCTGACCGTATGTTACCGTTTTGCGCAATCGCGGGAGGATGCCGAGGATATGCTCCAGGAAGGATTCATCAAGGTGTTTACGCAGATGCACACTTTCCAGAACAAGGGGTCATTTGAAGGGTGGATCAGGCGCATCATCGTGCATACCTGCATCAATGTGCTGAAACGCAACAAGCGGTTCAATGAATCGGTGGACCTGGAGTTGGCAGAGGAAACACATACCCGGGAGAACATCCCTTCCATCATGCAGGCCAAACAGGTGGTGGAATGTATAAGGCTGTTGCCGGTGGGGTACAGAACGGTGCTGAACCTGTATGCCATTGAAGGTTATAGCCACAAGGAAATCGGAGATATGCTTGACATTGGGGAAAGCACCAGCCGCAGCCAGTATACACGGGCAAAAGCCATGCTGGAGCAGGTGCTGATCCGCAAACGCATTATAGAAAAACCAGAACTGAAAACAGAATTGCTGGCAGCATTCTGACCATCCAGATGGTTCTTAGCCGCCAACACACAAACCAACTACACCATAACCTCCTTACGCAGCCGGCTGCTGCCAATGTTTATGAAGAAGAAGCTTTACATGGACGAACTGGAATCGTTCATCGCCGAGTCGGCCGATGAGGTTCGCATGTATCCTTCCGACCGCGTTTGGCTGAATATTGACAAGCGCCTTCGCGGCGAGCGCAAATGGCCAGCCCTCACCTTCGGGGCTGTGCTAACCGGGGCCATCCTGCTGGCCGGCCTCATTTTCCTCCAGCCAGACAAAGACCTTTTTGAGATAAAGCCCCTGGTGGCTCCCGTACCTGCGGCAGTAGCCGCTGGCCCTGCCCAGGCCGCCATTGCCCAGAACCATCAGCATACAGCCCCCCTGGTGGCAACCGCCAGCAAGGTAGCCAATCCGGCAGCAGCCAGATATTTCAACGAAGACGTTTCGCAATCCGCGCATCATCATAGCCCTGCGGAAACAGGCAGCATCCTGCCGGAAGCAGGTTCATCTGCAGAGCAGGATATGATGGCAGCAGCCTCATTGAATGAGGGCACAGAAGAAGCAGGCCCCGCAGGCCCTGTTTCCACCCTGACAAGCGAATACGAAGCTCAGGCAAGCCTGTCAGCGCTCTCTCAAACCGAACGGGTTGAAGGTGCGGCATACTACCTGCCTGTAATGGCCGCCGCCCAACCGCCTGAGAACCCGCAGTCCTTCGACCGCTCTGTGGCTCCCCGAACCAAAGCCAGTCTGGAGGAACAAGCTTCTGGCAGAACCGCCACGCCCATCGTTTCCCCCGGCGCCCCTGCTTCCCGCTGGACCATCCAGTATTATGGCGCTCCGTCTATCAGTTACCGCATACTTACGGAAGAAAAGAACTTCAATAAAGACCTTTTCACCAACGGACAAATTCCGGCTGCCTTTTACAACAATGTGACCCGCCTGGTGCATCATCGCGAGGGCCTGGGCCTGGAAGCCGGCGCAGCCATAGGCTACAAGGCTACCGACAAGCTGACCCTGACCGCAGGACTGCAGCTTAACTACCGCCAGTATACCATTGAGGCTTTTGAAGGTGCAGCCCGCGCATCGGCCCTCCGCCTGCAAACCCCCAACGGCGTAGATACCCTGATGGCCGTTTCGAATGTGATCAACTACAGCAGCAACCAGTCTGTTGAAGTGCAGAACCGCTACCTGCAGGTGAGCCTGCCCATAGGTTTTGAACTGGCAGTAGCTTCGTTCAGCAAGCTCGATTTTGTGCTGGCCGCTAATATCCAGCCTACGTACAACCTGTATCAGAATGCCTGGCTCATTTCATCCGACTACCAGCGCTACGTACAGGAACCCACCCTGATGCGCGGCTGGAATGTAAACAGTGGTGTTGGTGCCTATATCCGCTTCGCCACCAAGGGTGGACTGCAATGGCAGGCAGGTCCGCAGATCCGCTACCAGCTGATGTCATCCTTTGCCAAGGAATACCATGTGCGTGAAAACCTTATCGACTACGGATTCAGAATTGGGGTTTCCAAAACACTGAAGTAGCCGTCAGCCCATTAATTTAGCCTCCCCTTAGCGTGGAGATCCCTATGAACCGATTTTTATTGTTCCTGTTGGTGGCCACGGGCTGGATGGCCTGCCAGCCGGCTGATTCCGGCGATGCCGATGCTGCCGGCAACAAACCGGCAACGGACAGCGCCACCCGGCTCTACCCTTTCCCGCAATACCTGCAAGGCCAGATCAGTTATGTAGACAGCATGCCATTGCCCATCTGGCGCATTGAGAAAATGGAAGGCCGGCTCATTGACTCCTCGCTGGTTTCCAAGGAGGCCTTCAAGGCCGCCGTACTGCCTTTTACCCAGCCAGATCCCAACAGCCTGGCGCTGAAAGGCAAATACCAGGAAACCTCCTTCCAGGACCTCTCGCTCGAAGCCATTACCTTTTCCATCACCTCCACCGATCCCGACCTGGAGCTCCAGCAAGCCGATATCCTTATCCATCCGGAAACCCAGCGAGTGAAGCATGTGATGCAGAAACGCATACGACAGGAGGCCGACAGCACTGTGGTGCAGCAGTTGCTCTGGATACATAACCTTCGCTGCCAGATATCGGAGATCATACAGAAAGCCGACGGAAAACAATACGTCCGCAGCATCAGTTATGTGTGGGATGAAGACCGTTGATACAGCGGCATCCGGTTAAGCCTTTATTCCCGCGCCATGAACGCAGCCACCTTTAAGCAGATAGCCCCTACCATTCCGCACCTGCCCGGCGTGTACAAGTACTTCGACGCCGGCGGTACCATTATTTATGTAGGCAAGGCCAAGGACCTTCGCAAGCGGGTGAGTTCCTACTTTAACAAGCAATGGGTGGGATACAAAACGCATGAGCTTGTACAGCGCATTGAACGCATCGAATTCACCGTGGTGAACAGCGAACAGGATGCGTTCTTTCTGGAAAACGCGCTCATCAAGGAACTGCAGCCGAAATACAATATTGATCTCAAGGACGATAAGACCTATCCCTATATCGTCATCAAGAAAGAACCCTTCCCCCGGGTGTTCCTTACCCGACGCAGGATCAACGATGGCAGCGAATACCTCGGCCCCTTCACCTCCGTTGCGCGGGTACGCGAGCTGCTGCTGTTCATCAAACAGCATATCCAGCTGCGCACCTGCAAGCTGCAACTGACACAGAAGAATATTCAGGCCCGCAAGTTCAAGGTCTGCCTGGAATACCACCTCGGCAACTGCAAAGCCCCCTGTGTTGGCTTTCAAACTGAAGCCGAATACCAGGAAGGCCTGGCACGACTGAAGCAGGTGCTGAAAGGCAAGCTGGGGGGCGTGATCCAGTATTACAAGGATGAAATGCGCCGGCATGCAGAGAACCTGGAATTTGAGAAAGCGCAGGTGGTGAAAAAGAAGCTGGAACACCTGGAGCAATACCAGGCCAAAAGCGTTGTGGTAAGCCATACGGTGGGCGATGTGGATGTGTTCACCCTGCTCAAAGACGGCGAAACAGCCTTTGTAAACTACCTCATGGTGCGCGGCGGTACCATTGTGCAAACCCATACCCTGCGCCTGAACCCCCATCTCGACGAAACCGACGGGGAAGTACTCTCCTTTGCCATGGCACGCATCCGCGAGGCATTTCAGAGCGATGCTGCCGAAGTGGTGGTACCCGTAGACCTGGAATATGCCGAACCGGGTATCACCATCACCATACCCCGCGCAGGCGACAAAAAGA
>JALOMZ010000153.1 GCA_025455205.1 Chitinophagaceae bacterium
CCTGGACAACGACGGCCGGCTGGATGTGGTGATCAACAGCATTGATGCCCCGGCCGTAATACTGCGCAATAATACCCCTGCAGCACAACAATTAACCCTTTCCTGCAAAGGGGATGGGCTCAATCCTTTTGGGGTGGGAGCCAGGGCCTATGTATTTGCCGACGGACGCATGCAATACCAGCAGCTGATGCCCACACGGGGCTTCCAGTCGGCAGTGGCTCCGCGCCTGCATTTTGGGTTGGATACGGCCTCCATGGCCGACAGTGTGCTGGTGGTGTGGCCCAACCAAAGCTTCCAGGTGCTCCGGCAGGTAAAGGCCGGTCAATCCATCATCCTCGATCAGCGCCAGGCCTCCGGTGTATTCGAGTATGCCCGGTGGTTTCCCCAGCGGCATAGCAGCTGGGAAGATATCACCGCAGCCAGCGGGCTGGCCTGGCGGCATGCGGAAAATGAGTTTGTTGATTTCAACCGCCAATACCTGATCCCACACAAGCAATCAACGCGGGGGCCCAAAATGGCCGTGGCCGATGTGAATGGCGATGGATTGGAAGATGTTTATGTATGCGGGGCTGCCGGTCAGCCGGGCCAGCTGCTGCTGCAGCATAACCAGGGTCATTTTTCTTCGACCAGTGAGCCTGCATTGGCGGCCAATGCGGCCTGTGAAGAAGTGGACGCTCTCTTTCTGGATGCCAACCGCGACGGCAGCCCCGACCTCTATGTGGTGAGCGGCGGCTATGAGCACAACGACGGAGCTCCCCAACTGGCCGACCACCTGTACCTCAACAATGGCAAAGGCGAATTTACCGAAGCATTGGGTGCCCTTCCCCGTATGCTGGCCAATAAGTCCTGTGTGGCATCGGCCGATGTGGATGGCGACGGTGATGCCGACCTCTTTGTGGGCGGGCTGGCGCAGGCCTCGCGCTATGGATTTCCGCAGGATGCCTACCTTTTGCTTAATGATGGGCGCGGACATTTTGCCATGGCCGACATGTCAGTTATAAACCTGCAACAACTGGGCATGGCTACTGCAGCAGCCTTTGCCGATGTGAACAAAGACCGGCGTCCCGACCTCGTAGTGTGCGGCGAGTGGATGCCGGTGAAGATATTCCTGAATACAGGCGGTAAATTCCAGGTGCAGGAAATACCCAACAGCCACGGCCTCTGGCAGAGCCTGCTGGCCACCGATGTAAACGGAGACGGGAACACCGATCTGCTGGCCGGAAACTGGGGTGCCAATACAAAGCTGTTTTCCGGTAAGAACGGACCCCTCAAACTATATGTCAAGGATTTTGACAACAATGGAAGCATAGAGCAGGTAATGGCCTATACCATCAACGGCAAGGAATACACTTTTTTGGCTAAGGATGAACTGGAACGGGCCCTCCCGGTATTGAAGAAGGCCTATCTCACCTACGGCGAAGTGGCCGGCGAAACGGTACAGTACATGTTTTACGATCTGTTCAAGGATTACCTGGAACTGCGGGCCGATATGCTGCTGTCTACCCTTTTCCTCAATGATGGTTCAGGCCGTTTTACGGCACAGGCGCTGCCCCATGAATTACAACAGGCCCCGGTGTTCAGCTTTGCCTCCAGGCCTGGTGAGCGGCAGATACTGGCCGGCGGCAATTTTTATGGTGTTGTGCCTTACGAGGGCCGTTACGATGCCCTGGTACCCTGCACTATGATCTACGACAATGCGCAGAAGCAGATGCATGTGGTGGAACAATTTCCTGCCATACGCGGTGAACTGCGCGATGCCAAATGGATAAGGCTT
Source organism: Chitinophagaceae bacterium (assembly GCA_025455205.1). GTDB lineage: Bacteria > Bacteroidota > Bacteroidia > Chitinophagales > Chitinophagaceae > Phnomibacter. Next base: position 1,775 of record JALOMZ010000153.1, read on the forward strand.
AACGGGGAAACAGGGGTGTTGCTGGCCAGGAATAACGCCCCACTGATGCTGCTGAAAAAGAAACCCGATTCAGGAAATGCCAGCACAGCCGTCAGACATTCAGGCAGTGCCAACCCTTCCCACCCATAAAAACATACACGCATGAATAAAAAGCTTCACAGTATCAAGAACGCCATCAGCCGCCAGGCACTGCTGACCCTGCTGGCTGTGGCCTCCGTTTTTCTGGCTTACTGCAATAAAGGGAACAGCGGCAACAATAACACGCCGCCTCCCGCCGAAACCGGCACGGTGGAACAATGGTTCACGCGGGCCGACCAGTCGCAGTTGCTGCAGAAACAGGATAAGCTGCTGGCTTTCAACACCACGGCCAATACCTATGGTAATATCGAGGTGGATGCAGCCTCTACCTACCAAACGGTGGAAGGCTTCGGCTATACCCTCACCGGAGGCAGTGCTTACCTGCTCAACCTCATGCTGCCCGCGGAGCGCACCAAATTGCTGCAGGAGCTGTTTGGGCCAGGCGCCAACAGCATTGGCATCAGCTATCTCAGGCTGAGCCTGGGCGCTTCAGACCTGAGTTCGTCCGTATTCACTTATAACGACCTGCCGGCCGGCCAAACGGATCCCACCCTTTCGAAGTTCAGTTTGGCACATGATACCACAGATTTGATACCGGTTTTGAAGGAAATACTGGCCATCCGTCCTGATCTCAAACTGATGGCAAGTCCCTGGACTGCGCCGGTATGGATGAAGAGCAATGCCAGCTCCATCGGGGGCAGCCTGCAGCCGCAATGGTATGCCACCTACGCACAGTATTTCGTGAAGTACATACAGGCCATGAAGGCCCGTGGCATCACCATTGATGCCGTGACGGTGCAGAATGAGCCGCAGCATGGCGGCAACAACCCCAGCATGGTAATGAGTGCAGCCGAGCAGGCCGATTTTGTGAAGAACCACCTTGGCCCGGCCTTCCGCACTGCAGGTATCAATACGAAGATCATTATTTGGGACCACAACTGCGACAATCCAAATTACCCCATCAGCATACTGGATGACCCGGCGGCCAAACCTTTCATAGCCGGGTCGGCCTTCCACCTCTATGCCGGCGATATATCCGCCCTGTCGAGGGTGAAAGAAGCGCATCCCGATAAGGACCTGTACTTCACGGAACAGTGGACGGGCAGTAAGGGCAGTTTTAATGGCGACCTGCAATGGCATATCCGGAATGTTATTATCGGATCCATGCGCAACTGGGCACGTGTGGCACTGGAGTGGAATCTCGCCAATGATCCGGATTTTGGCCCGCACACCCCTGGCGGTTGCACCGAGTGCAAGGGTGCTCTCACGCTGCAGGTGAACAATGTAACCCGCAATGTGAGCTATTACATCATTGGCCAGGTGTCGAAGTTTGTACCGCCCGGATCGGTGCGCATTGGCAGCAGCAGCCCGGGTAACCTGCCCTGTGTGGCGTTCAAAACACCCGCTGGTAAAAAAGTGCTGCTGGTGCTGAACGAAAGCAACAGCCCGGTCACCTTCAACATCCGCGAAGGCGGGCAGTGGGCGGTGGCCCAGCTTCCGGCCGCCACCGTGGCCACTTATGTTTGGTAAACCATAAAATATGACCATATGAAGAAATTGTATGCGATGGCAGGCCTGGCCCTGATGCTGGGATGCAATACCACATCCGGACCCAAAGAACAACAGCCGGCAGCACTCAGCACGGAAGGCCGCCTGGTGCTGGCTGTTGCAACAGCCGACAGCACCAGCTTGCGGTTATCGCCTTACGACACCCTGTCCTTTACAGATATGCCCCAGCCCCTGGAATCACAGGTGCTGGTGTTTGTGGATCCTGGCAAGGAGTTCCAGACCTTTCATGGTATCGGGGCTGCGCTCACCGACGCTTCGGCTGAAACCTTTTACAAACTGCCAAAAGACAAGCAGGCAGAATTCCTGAAAGCGCATTTCGATAAGCAGTCGGGTATTGGGTATACCGTAGCACGCACCAATATCAACAGCTGCGATTTCAGCAGCGATATGTACACTTATGTGCAGGAAGGCGACAAGGAGTTGAAGACTTTTGATATTGCCCACGACAAGAAATTCAAACTGCCATTCATCAAGGAAGCCATGAAGGCGGCGGGCGGACAGCTCAACCTGTTTGCCAGTCCCTGGAGCCCGCCGGCATTTATGAAGGATAACAATAATATGTTGCGCGGCGGAAAGCTCAAGCCTGAATTTTATGATGCCTGGGCCCGTTACTATACCCGTTTTATCAAGGCCTATGAGTCTGAAGGCGTGCCGATGTGGGGCATCAGTGTCCAGAATGAACCCATGGCTACCCAGCGCTGGGAGAGCTGTATCTACACGGCGGAAGAGGAGCGCGATTTTCTGAAGAATCACCTGGGTCCCATAATGGAAAAGGAAGGACTCAAGGATAAGAAGATTATTGTGTGGGACCACAACCGCGACCTGATCTATCAGCGCGCGCAAACCTATTTCAACGATCCTGAAGCCTCTAAGTATATCTGGGGTATTGGCTTCCACTGGTACGAAGACTGGAGCGGCGGCACACCTATGTACGATAATATAGCCCGCGTAAATCAGGCCTTCCCCGACAAGCATATTTTCTTTACGGAAGGATGCGCCGAAAGCTTCGACAGCAGCCGCTATGGTGCCTGGGTGCTGGGCGAAGAATATGGCCGGTCGATGATTAATGACTTCAACAATGGTATGGTAGGCTTTACCGACTGGAATATCCTGCTGGATGAAACCGGCGGCCCCAACCATGTGCAGAATTTCTGTTTCGCCCCGGTGCATGCCGATACACGTACCGGCCAGCTCATCTACACCAATGCCTACTATTATATTGGTCATTTCTCCAAATACATTAAGCCCGGCGCCAAAAGGGTGGCTGCCACTGCCAGCCGGAGTCAGTTGCTCACCACCGCCTTCCGCAATCCGGATGGCCAGTTGGTGGTGATTGTAATGAACCAGGGCAATACCAGCACCCCTTACCATTTATGGATCAATGGCAAAGCGGCGGAAACCGTGGCCTTGCCCCATTCTATAACTACCCTGCTCCTGTAACGGAGCGCCGGGACTGAACAACAGAAAGCATGGGACCCAGAATGATGATCATGGCTGCTGCCGGGCTCTTATGGGCGGCATGCAGCAAAAGCGGGGAAACACCGGCGCCGCCTGCTCCGCCTGCGGCCTTGCGGTTGGTGAATGCCACCCTCAACAACAGCACGGGGCCTGACTATGTGCTGATAAACCTGATGCCCGTGATGCGGTACAACTTCTCCGAAAAGGTGGACCGTTCCACGGCAAATGCGGCTATCACTTTTTCAGATGCCAATGGCGGCACCGTTCCTTTTCAGATCAATTGGGAACGCAGTGACAGTACCATGCTGGTGCAGCCGCAGGCCGGTGCCCTGAAAGGATTGACACGCTACTCGGTGGTGCTCGATAACAAGCTGAAATCGGCCAGGGGCGCCAACCTGCAATCGGGCTTTACCTTCCAGTTCAGCACCCAAATTGATTCTACCTCCAAGTTCCCGGCCATTTCAGATGATTCGCTTCTCACCCTGGTGCAGAAGCAGACTTTACGCTATTTCTGGGACTTTGGCCATCCGGTGAGCGGCATGGCCCGCGAAAGGAATACCAGCGGCGATGTGGTGACCAGCGGGGGCAGCGGCTTTGGTATGATGTCCATCATCACAGGCATCCACCGGGGCTTTATCACCCGCCAGCAGGGGCTGCTGCGCCTGCAAACCATGGTAGACTTCCTGCTCAACAAGGCACAGCGTTTTAAAGGCGCCTATCCGCACTGGATGAATGGCATCACAGGTGCCGTGGTGCCCTTTAGTGCTAAGGACAATGGCGCCGACCTGGTGGAG
>JALOMZ010000154.1 GCA_025455205.1 Chitinophagaceae bacterium
ACCTGTCCCACCACTTCTCCATCCCGGGTGCCGTACCAGTGTACTTCCTGCAGGCCCGTGGCCATAGAGCGGAAATAATCAAAATCCTGGCACACAAAGGCTACGCCGCCATGCAGCCGCAAGTGATCGAACAGTTCACCCTTGCCCTTGCGCACGCCTTCAATACCGCCAAATCCTTCCAGGTGGGCCTTGCCGCAATTGGTGATCAGGCCATGGGTAGGGCGGGTGTAGGCGCAGTAGCCTTCTATTTCCTTCTGGTGGTTGGCACCCATTTCGATTACGGCCATTTCCGCATCCGGCTGCACACGCAGCAGGGTGAGGGGAATGCCTATATGGTTGTTGAGGTTGCCCTGTGTGGTATAGGTCTTGAAAGTAGTGGCCAGCACGGCATGCACCAGTTCCTTGGTAGTGGTTTTGCCGTTGCTGCCGGTGATGGCCAGAAAGGGGATATTGAACTGCCGGCGATGTGTGGCGGCCAGTTCCTGCAGGGCTTCCAGCACATTGGACACCAGTATTGTGTTGGGAATATGGCTGAACTGCGGGTCGTCAATAACAGCATAGGAAGCTCCGGCTTCCAGTGCTGCGGCGGCATAGGTGTTGCCATCGAAATTGGGCCCTTTGAGGGCAAAGAAAATATCACCAGGCCTGATCTGCCGGGTATCGGTGGTTACAGAAGGGTGCTGCCTGAAGAGCGCATAAAGGCGGGCTGAATCTGTCATGCTGCAATAAATGAAATGTGGCAGGCAAAATAGGCCAAAAGAAAACCCGCCGGTTGGCGGGTTCGTAATATTTTCTGAAGATGCCGGCAGCAAATCAACGACGCTGGCGCTTGGTGGACCAGTAGTTGCCGCTGCGGGTGCGGTTGCCTTCCGGAGCGCCGAAGTAAACCATGGCACAACGGAAACCGATAGTGCTGGTAGACTGGTCTTCTTCCAGGAAGCGGCGGTTGCCGGGGCTAAGCCAGTAAGGCATATCCAGCCAGCTGCCACCTTTGATCACACGGCTCTTGTCGCTGATGAGCGTGGTGCGGCCATATCCGTAGCTGGCACCGCTGAGGCTGTCGCCATCGAGGTAGTCAATGGCATAGTGCTTCTGGTAGTTACGGCGCTTGGCCAGGTCGGCATCATCTTCATTCACTGTTTTAACACGGCCCGTGGAATCCTTTTCGTAACGGGTGGCCGGGTCGCCGGAGGTGGGATCGGCTACATAGAGTTTTTTGAACACGTTACCGCGGTAGTAGTTGAAATCATCACCCACTTCATATGTAGATGGACGATATACGTCGGCTACCCATTCGCTCACGTTGCCGCTCATGTTATAGAGGCCGAAGCTGTTGGGGTAGAAGCTTTCCACCGGGGCAGGGAGGGCAGCGCGGTCGTTCAAGCCACCGGCTACACCCATCAGGTCACCGGCTCCGCGCTTGAAGTTGGCCAGCATTTCGCCCTGCCAGCTTCCGCGGCGGTTATCACGCAGTCCGTTGAAATTGTTGTTCCAGGAGTACACCTGCTTGTTGGCTACCAGTTCTTCCCCGCGCTTGCCCTTTTCCTTACGGCGGGGCTGGGGGTTCTGACCAATGTAGGCGAGGGCTGCATATTCCCATTCGGCCTCGGTGGGCAGGCGGTATTCAGGGCTCATTACACCGTCTTCCATGGTAACCTGGGTGCGGGGGCGGCCATTGGGGTCGGTAAGGGGATTTTTCTTGCTCTTGGCAGCGGCACCAGGCGGCGGGGTGGTGAGTCCCAGCAGGTAGGCCTTTGTATTGAACGCATCAGAGCCTTTGCCCTGCATGGTTTTCATCTCATTCTTGTTGATGTAACCACCCTGGATCAGGGCCAGCTCATTCACGCGGTCTGTACGCCAGAGGCAATAGTCATGGGCCTGCTTCCAGGAAACGCCCACCACCGGGTAGTAATTGAAACTCGGGTGACGGAAATAGTATTCCACGTAAGGCTCATTGTACGACAATTCGCTGCGCCATACCAGGGTGTCGGGGTAAGCCGCATTCACGATGGGCCAGTTGGCCGGATCGGACTGGGGGTCAAAGATGCGGTTCAGCCAGAACAGGTATTCCCGGTAATGCACGTTGGCTACCTCTGTGCGGTCTATGAAGAAGGAGTTTACGGTAATCCGCTTGGGTACGTTGTTCCAGTCGGCCATTACATCTTCCTCAGTGGCGCCCATCACAAAGCTGCCGCCCTGCACAAATACCAGGCCGGGACCGGCCTTAATATCCTTGGCTTTGGCTACGTTAAAGCCGCCCTGGTTTTTATCGTTGTAATTCCATCCGGTGGCGCCCGATTTGTCATGTTTCTTGCCAAAAAGGCCGCCATCCTTGCAGGAAGCACCGGCTACCGAAATAGCAGCCAGCAGCATGATGTTGGTAATCTTCATAGTATCAGCGATACATTTTTACTGGATTAGTAACGGAATACGGCATCGTTTATTGTGCCGCTCCGGCCGGGTGACCTGCGAATGTAGTATCTGTACCCGTTTCCGGGGTGCATCAATACTGCCAAATCTTTCCCACAACTGTGAAATTTGGGGGAAAAGCTATTCTACCGTAACGCTCTTGGCCAGGTTGCGGGGTTTGTCCACATCATAGCCTTTTGCCAGGCCCGCGTAATAGCTCAGGAGCTGCAGGGGTACCACGCTGAGCATGGGTCCTACCAGTTCATCGGCATCGGGCACAAAAATCACGTCATCTGCCATCGACGGGATGGTGCTGTCGCCCTCGGAGGCAATGCAGATGATGCGGCCTTTGCGGGCCTTGATTTCCTGCACGTTGGACACGATTTTTTCATAGAAGCGGTCGCGGGTGGCCACAAATACCACCGGCAGCTTTTCATCTACCAGGGCAATGGGGCCGTGCTTCATTTCGGCAGCGGGGTAGCCTTCGGCATGTATATAGCTGATTTCCTTGAGTTTGAGGGCGCCCTCCAGGGCCACTGGGAAGTTGTAGCCCCGGCCGAGGAAAAGGAAATCGCTGGCGTCCTTGTATTTCTCCGCAATGGCCTTGATGGAGGCCGTATCCTTCAAAATGGCGGCCACTTTTTCCGGCACCGCATGCAATTCATGCAGCAGGGTGCGGTAGCGTTCGTCAGACACGGTGCCCTTGGCCCGGGCCATTTTCAGGGCCATCATGGTTAGTACTGCCAGTTGGCCTGTAAAGGCCTTTGTACTGGCCACCCCAATTTCCGGGCCACTGTGCGTGTAGGCACCGGCATGGCTGAGGCGGGCAATGCTGCTGCCCACGGCATTCACCACCCCAAAAATGAAGGCGCCCTTTTCCTTGGCATTTTCCAGGGCCACCAGGGTATCGGCCGTTTCGCCACTCTGCGAAATGGCGATGATCACATCACCAGGGTGGATGATGGGGTTGCGGTACCGGAATTCGGAGGCATATTCCACTTCCACCGGAATGCGGCAGAGCTCTTCTATCAGGTATTCTGCCACCAGACCGGCATGCCAGCTGGTGCCACAGGCCACAATGATGATCCGGGGTGCATGAATGAGGCTTTCCAGGTGGTTCTCCACGCCGCCCATGGTGATCATGCCGGATTCGGGCAGCAGGCGCCCGCGAAGGCAGTCGAAGATGGTTTGGGGTTGCTCGTGGATTTCCTTGAGCATGAAGTGTTCATAGCCGCCTTTTTCAATGGCCGCCAGTTCCATATCGAGCCGGGTGATGAAAGGCGTCTGCTTTTCATTGCCCAGGTTCTTAAGGATGAGTTCATCCGCGCGAACAATGGCAATCTGGTAGTCATTTACATATACCACTTCCTTGGTGTATTCGATGATGGGCGAAGCATCGCTGGCCAGGAAGTGTTCACCCTTTCCTATGCCAATCACCAGCGGGGAGCCTTTGCGGGCTGCCAGGATGGTGTCGGGGTCAGCTGCATCTACGAGCAGGATACAATACGCACCCACAATGCGCCTGAGGGCAATGCGCAGGGCTTCTTCCAGGCTGCATTCGTTGTTGTTACGGATCTCTTCAATGAAGTTGAGCAGTACTTCGGTGTCGGTGTCGCTTTTGAATGTGTAGCCTTTGTGCTGCAGCTCTTCCTTTATCTGGGCGTAGTTTTCGATGATGCCGTTGTGGATCATGGCCAGTTGCCCGCTGGCAGAGTAGTGGGGGTGGGCGTTGCGGTCGCTGGGTTCGCCGTGGGTGGCCCAGCGGGTGTGGCCAATGCCCACCTGTCCGCCCAGGTCGAGCCCAACTACGGAATCCTCCAGGTCGGCCACCTTGCCTTTTTTCTTGTACACTTTGAGGCCATGATTCAGCAAAGCCACGCCTGCGCTGTCATAGCCCCTGTATTCCAATCTTTTCAGTCCTTTGATAACTACCGGGTATGCTTGTCTGTGTCCGATATAACCAACAATGCCGCACATAATGGAAAAGTAAGAGGGGGTTGAGAGGTTAGTGTTTAAAAATGAGCGCGCAATATACCCGATGTTCGGTTTTTCTAAATTTTTTTAATTAACCTGGCGTTGAAACCTCAGTACCCGGGGGTTGGGTGGAAAAACAGATATTCGTTGGCGTGCTCAAACTGGCTTTAAAATCCTGGGTGGCCAAGATGGCGGCTACGGTGCTGAATTTCGGTACCGTAATTGTATTGTCGCGCAACCTGGGGGCAGGCGAGCGCGGCACCTGTGCTTTTTATACAGTTGTGATTGCATTTGCATTGGTATTCAACGAATTGGCAGCTGGTTCTACAGCTATTTACCTGCAAAAACATGTTCATTGGAAGCAAATCAGGCGCCTGGCAGCTGCCTGGTCCTGGCTGGCCTCGGGATTGCTGTGCACTATCTTCTGGTGGCTGAACAAGATTGGCACCACCGAACTGTTGCTCTTGTGGAATGTGAGCTTCCTGAATGGGGTGGTAACCATTCAATATAACATCTTACTTGGAAATAAAAAGTATTTGATTTACAATGTTTTATCGGTTTTAACTCCGTTTTTGATTCTGGCGTCCATGGTTGCCCTTGCCCTGCTGCGGCTGTCGGCACCCCTGATGTACCTGGTGGTGGTGAATGGAGCGGTGGCGGTGGCCCTGCTGGCGGGATGGCTGGCCTTACGGCAGTTGCCGGAATATGACCATCCGTGGATGCCCTGGCTGCAGGTGGCCCGCCGTGCCTTTGGCAGTGGATTGGTGAACCAGGCTGGGCATGTGGTGAGCATACTCAATAACCGCTACATATATTACATTCTGCCGGCAGCTTCGCTGGGTGTCTTTACCAATGCCTTGTCGCTGGCAGAGGCGGCACTGCTGATTCCGGGCAGCATGGGGCAGATTTACTACTCCCAGGCGGCCAATACCTCCGGCGGTTTTCAGCGCCAGGGCAGCGCCGAGCGTGCATTTCGCCGGCTGATGCTGGCTAACCTTTTCCTGATCTTATTGGTGGTGGCTGCCGTGTTTGCCGTGCCGGGCGGCTTCTACACCTGGATGTTTGGGCCGCAGTTCACGGGGGTGAAAACCTACCTGTCGGTATTGGTCATTGGTGCCCTGTTCTATAGCTTCTTCCTGCTTACCAGCTACTGGCAGTCGGCCCGGGGACATTTCCACTACAACCTGCTGGCAGGTGCAGCCGGTTTGATCTCTAACGCCGCGGGGCTGGCCTGGCTGTGGTATACAGACCAGTTGTTGCTGGACCGTATCGCCTGGCTGATGTCGGGCT
>JALOMZ010000155.1 GCA_025455205.1 Chitinophagaceae bacterium
ACCTGCATGCTGCTGGACGCATATACATGTATTTCCTCTAACACGGCATCCTTATTCGGATGGTATAACTTGTTGCCCGACTTCCACGATACATACTGCTGATGCTGCTTCGGAACAGCAGCGAGGGTACCCGTGAGCTGAAGCCGGGTGGTATCCAGGCGGGCATTGTTCAGCAGAAAGGCCTGGTCGCCCATGTGCAACAGCATCTTCCGGTCGGGATACATTTTCAGCACATCCACCTTATGCGCGTTGGAAGTAACATCCTGCTGCACAACACGGTAATAGTTACAGCCCGTAATGGATGAGCAAAGGATGACCATGAGGATTGCCATGCCAAAACGAGGAAGCAGCGTATACTTCATACACCTATGATTTGGGTGTCATGAAAGAAAGATCCCTTCATGTACCGGCAGATGCAAAAGATTCAGCCCTGAGGGTATGGGAAGCTGCATCCTCCTGCAATGCAGGGTACAATGGACATCCGGTGATCCGACTGCGCAAACCTGCCGGTTGTGCCAGCCATTCCTGTACCCGGAAGTCGTGCGAGTGGCAGAAGGGACAGCTCTGCACCATGCCAGCTGAATCGATATAGCAGCTTCGGTTGCCACCCATCATACACCCTACCTGCCGCTGGTGAAAACCGTGATACACCAGCGGAATGGCATCCTGGTAAGTTGGATCATGGTTCATGCGCAGGTAGAAATGTTCCAGCAATTGCTGCTGATCGGCCGTCAGTTCCACCTCCTTGTGCGCATAGTGACCGGCGGCACGGGCTTCGAGCAGCTGCACAAAATCGGCGCCCCATTCTGGTGCGTGGCGTATATAGGCCTCCAGAAAGGCATCGTGGCAGTTTTCGCGGGTGATGCATACAGAGGCAGCCGTGACCAGTCCTGCGGCCCGGGCATAGCGCAGGGCCGCCACGGCATTATAGAATGCCCCAGGGTAATGCCGGAACGCGTCGTGCAAAGCAGCGTCATAATGATCAATACTCACGATGATGCCTGAGAGCCCCGCCTCTTTGAGTGCTTTGGCCTTTTCGACCGTGAAGCCGAATCCGGATGTGAACATCCACCATGATGTACTGCCATTGCCATGGCGCAGCAATTGCAGCATCTCGTTGTAGCGTACCATGGGTTCGCCGCCGCTGAGGGATACCTGCCCCAGTCCTTCAGCCTGCAGCTGATCGAGCATGCTTTCCAGCTCTGGTCGGGTGTAGGTTTCCGGCTTGTTGAGGTTGTCCCATTCAAAGCAGTGTTCGCATTGCAGCGGGCAGTGGGTGGTGATGGCAAAGGTGAGTTGCTGCAGCTGGTTCACCGGGCCCTTATGCGGCAGTATGTGATTGAATTCTGAAAGCACAAAGCGGTCAAAGTTGGAAGAAGGGTAGGGTGGCAGGTACATGCTCAGCCAGTATTTACCATCCCGGTAAACCACTTTGCGCTCGCCGCTCTGGCCATACATTTTTTCCTTGAGTTGCTGTAATGCCCGCACTACATACATGGTTTTGGAAACCGACCGGTATTGGCGCAGGGCAAGCCAGAGCACACGCAGCTTCATGCGCCTTTGTATCCATTGCTGATGGGCACGGCTCAGGCCAGGTGCCAACGGCAGGGGTGGAAGGTCGGGCTCCGTTCGGCGCCGGCTGCCGCCCGTTGCGGCTGGTGCATTCAGTATTTGTTCGGAAAGGGTCATCTTATTGGGTTTTGGCCAGGCGGGCCTGTTGCATCAGGGATTGATAATGTTCCAGGCTGTAGGCGGTATAGGCGCCATCCTGCCGGAAGCGTTGCAGAAATGGCAGGTCGGGGGCACCACTGTAATCACGTATCGGCTCATAGTAGCCGCGGGTATGCAAAACGGCAGCATGATGTGTCCAGGAGGAAATGCCTGACTGGCCTTTGTATTCCAGGTAGGCCCTGTTGCCTATATCGGGTTGCTCCAGGTAACGGCCATCGGGCTGCAGCAGCAGGGGCAGCACATCCTGCCCCTTTTCATCCACCGCGCGGATGGGGGATTGTTTGGTGATGCGGGTGGCATCGGCGGGTGCAGCCAGGGCCAGGGTGGCTTTGTCAATTTCCCAGAACATGAAACCGGTGCTCAGCTGCAGTTCCACGGGTCCCTGCATACCAGGGAGCGGAATGGCCAGTTCGCGGTTCATCAATGGGCCCACACTGGGCAGTTGTGCCAGCGGTTGCCACTGACCATCCTGTTTGATGTGGATGGTGAGGGGAATATGTTGCGCCTGTTGCCAGGCCATCAGCTGGCTGGCAGGCATGGCTGATTGCTCCTGGCGCCATTGGTTGAAATAAGTGCCGAAGTGTTTGGTGAATTCACCATGCAGGTAATCGAGCCAGTAGGCATTGCGCAGCTGCAGCACCAGGCTGTAGGAACCCTTTTCACCGGGGGATGCATACTGCAGGTGCAGCTGGTTCACCCCGGTGGTTGCCGTGGTGTCGTTGAAACTGCATGGAAGCTTGTCTGTTTTGCTCACCAAGGGCAGCACATCCTTATGGTTGTTCAGGCTGGCCCTGGAGGGAAGCCACTCACGTGTAATCACCGCAATGCCGCCATCCTGCGTGGGCACCACCCGTTCACCGCTGCGGTAGCCTATCCACCACAGATCGGCCATATCGGTGTATTGGCGCTCCTTCAGTTCATTGCTGATGCAGAGGCTTATGGGCTCGCCCGCCCTGGCAGCGGGCAGCAACATGTAATCATCGCGCGCCAGTGCAGGATAGACGGCACCACCAAAGCTTTCGCCCTGCAGTTGCCAGGCTTCGCCATCGTATACACTCACGAAGGGGCAGGAACTTTTGGTGGCTGCTGCAATAATGCCTATCAGCAGCAGGGTGCCGGCCGTAACACCTGCTGCAGCCAGTATGGTGTTGGTGGTGCTTCGATTGCTGTCGCGTTCAATCACTTCTATCTTCTGCACGTCTTTAGCCGCAATGGTCACCTCATCGCCTGAACTCAGTTGCCGGTCCATCTGCGTATACACGTGTACCTCATGCAGCACAGCGGGCTGTTTGGGTTCGTAGGTATACTTTTGTCGCTTATCACTCAGGTATTGCAGGTTTTCCGGCGGCACGCGGTTGAGGGTGCCGCTCAGCTGTTCGTTGGCGATGTCTACATGTACTTTCTCCAGCAGGAAGTGTTGGTCGTTCACATGGAGGATCATGGTACGGTCTTGTTGCTGCTGCAGCACGGCTACTTTTTCTTTAGACGTGGGCGTATTTTGCTGAATGGGCTTGTAATAGTTGCAGCCCAGCAGCATGAGCAGCAGTACCATCCAGCGCAGCCGGCGGTTATACAGAGGGAGTTGTATGGTTGTCATGGCTAAAGCAATTGAAAGGTCCTCAATACATTGCCTGCTTCGCCTGATTGATGCCTGCGCCCGCAAAGGGCTTTGGGTTCCTCTTAAATATACGATGAAATGGCGGCATAATCAATGATAGCCAGGCAAGCAGCAAACAGCTGGTCTAAACAAAGTAATAAACTGCAACAGGTGTGCCCGGGAAACTACACACTTATGCAAGCCGGGGAAATCATGATGCTGAGCCAGCCATGGCTTATTGTTTTTGCTGAAGACTTTTTTCCAGTTTTTCCAGGCGGGCTTTCAGCAGGTCATTCTCGGCTTTCAATTCCTTCATTGCTTCCACCAGCACGGCCGTTACCTCAGCATAGTTGATGCCTTTGTACCCATCGGCCGGGTTGGTAAATGACAGTTCGGGAAATACTTTTTCAAACTCCTGTGCCACAAAGCCAATGCGGCGGCCCATCTGCGGATTGTCTTTCCATAAAAAGCTTACGCCCTGCAGACGCAGCACCTTATCAAGGCTGTTTTGCAAGGGCTGTATACCAGTTTTCAGCCGTGCATCGGAAGTGGAAATAGTTAGTGTACCATCAGCCTTGCGGTTAACCGGCCCGGCATAATCCGTGGAAGCCATCACGCGAAACCGACCGTTGCCGGCTACGTCAAGCATTTGGGTGGGGCTGGTAGTACCAATGCCCAGATCACCGCTGTTGATGTAGGATACACCTTCACCCCTGAACAGAATAGTATTACTAAGATCGGCTTTATAAATTTGGATGCCACCGCTGCCATCGCTGTTCTGCCGAAGAATCACTTTGTTTTCGCCGGAGGAATTTCTGAAGGCGGCGATGCCGGTGCTGGTGGTACCAGCCGCTAGAACCACCAGGCGGTATTCTGGTTCAAGCGTCCCGATACCAACATTCCCATTCACATAGAATCTGCCGCCGGAAAAGGTTCCGGAATGGCCATTTGGAGAGGATACACTTGCATATATGCCTGTTGTGTACCCAGTTGGATGACTATTGACTGCAGTTAAACCTGTGCCGGACTCACCATCAGACTCGGCCATGATGCCAGAATTGCCCCTTCCATAAATACCAAATCCCGAGGATGAATAAGATCTTCCCCAAACAGCAACGGTGCTGCCGGTTGTGGATGTTGCCTCTGCAAACACAGCTTTGCCATTGTTTGACCGGGTTATTCCACGCACTCCGTAGTTGATGCCTGTTGTGGCTAAGGCTTCCCCGTATACACCAGTACCTTCAGGAGAAGCTGCTTTGCTATATACTCCATAGGTATCGCCTGTTAGAGAGTAGGATTCCGCGAGCAAACCATATCCTTCAGACGACGCGTTTCTGGCAAAGACACCACAACCAAGTCCGGATGCACCCGGATAACTTCCCAGAACCCCACTGCCCTGTGCAGTATGACTGATTCCAACCACCCCGGTATTCCCTTCTGAGCGAATTCCAATTCCCTCTGTATTAACCACTTTGAATGCCTGAAGATTATAGGTAACGGTATTACTGTATGGCAACACAAGGCCATCAGGCGCTGGCGTTTGCCAGGAAGCCAGCCCATTGGCATCGGAGGTGAGTACTTTTCCGGTACCAGGTGTTCCCCCTGATAATTTGATCTGGCCTGCCACCTCAAGAGATGAACCAGGAGTGGCTGTTCCGATCCCAATGTTACCGTTTTTAAGAACGGTGAATGCGTTTGCTCTGGCTGAAGCAGAACTACCGTTACCTATTTCAAATATGGGATCTGTTTCAACCCAACTGGCCGGAGATCCGCTGCCTACATTCCAGATGCCAAAAGCTGCACTTGCGTAAGCACCTGCCAGTGTATGGGCACCAATTGCGATGGCATTTGATCCGGATGCAGTGGATGCATTTCCCATTGCCACCGACATATCACCTGATGCTCTTGTGCCAAATCCCATCGCCACAGAATAATCCCCGATATTTCCTGCATCCCATTGGTCTCCGCTTACATAGCCCACCCTGAAGGCAACTTTGTCGGGGTACCACATCATGCGTGTACCTTGTCCGGAAACCGGAGGATTACCTGGATTGGATAATTTGTACTGCCCGGTAAATAATACGTTGCCCTCCCCCGTACCTGTGCCATGTATATGCAGCAACGCTGCAGGCGAAGCAGTTCCAATACCGATATTTTGCGCCCACGCGGCACCGGAAAATCCGATCACCGCCATAGTTATCAGCAGCTTGCGCATAACCCATTGATTTATTTTGTTATACAAATCAGGGTACGCCCGCCAGCCTATTTACGCAGCAACCGTTCATGCCCAAAAACTACCTGTACCGGCTGCGCACCAATGCTTATAAGCTACTGAAAGAAAGCCG
>JALOMZ010000156.1 GCA_025455205.1 Chitinophagaceae bacterium
AACAATGGCCACGTTGTTTTTGAACTGCACCACATCCATTATGCCAGGGCTGGCTTTGGCTGCGGCGCTGTTGACTGATTTTATTTTGGTGCCAAAGGCCGGTGGCCGCTGGATCATGGCAAACACCATGCCTTCGCGGTAGTAGTCGAGTCCGAAAATGGGTTGGCCGGTGATAATGTCTCTGTTCTTCACATTCCGGATGGGCTTGCCTATCAGCTTGAAGTCCTTGCGGTCTTTCAGCGGAACTTCTTTGGGCATTTCCACTTGTGACGCCGCTGTGGCCAGATCCCCGTACGACAGCTTTCTGCCGCTGGGGGTGTGAATGACAAATCCGGTATCGGCGGTGCATTCTGTGGCGGGTACCTGCCATTGCTGTGCGGCAGCCTGCACCAGGAGGTAGCGGGCAGAGGCGCCTGCCTTACGGAGACGCATCCAGCTATGCGGAATGGCTCCGCTGCCGCCGGTGAGCTGGCGGTCGTATTTCTGGGTGTCAAGGGGTGCCTGGGTTACCTTCACTTTGGTCCAGTCTGCATCCAGCTCTTCGGCCACAATCTGTGCAAAGGAGGTCATGATGTTCTGCCCCAGTTCGGGGTTGGGAGAATAGATATGCACCGTGCCGTCTGTGGCAATAGACAGATAGCTGTTGAACGAAGGCGTGGCTGCAGGGTCTGCGGCATTCAGCAGTATAGGCATTTCAGCCTGCGCACTGTTCCAGCGGAAGCCCAGCATGAGGCCGCCGCCTGTGAGCGATATCTGTTTGAGGAATCTCCGGCGCTGGCTGCTATAGGAAGTAGTTCTCATGGTTTAGATTTTTTTGCTGGCGGCCAAAACGGCTTCGCGGATTCGGTGATAGGCACCGCAGCGGCAGAGATTGCCGTGCAGGGCGTTTTCAATTTGCTGCACCGTAGGCTTGGGGGTGCGCCTGAGCAGGGCGGCGGCGGTCATGATCTGGCCGGCCTGGCAATAGCCGCACTGGGGTACATCCACTTCATCCCAGGCCAGCTGCAGGGGATGATCGCCTTTTTCAGACAGCCCTTCGATGGTGGTCACTGCGCGTTCTTTAATACTGGCTATGGGCAAGGAACAGGCACGAACAGCATTGTTCCCCAGCAGCACCGTGCAGGCTCCGCACTGGCCGGCGCCACAGCCGTATTTGGTGCCCAGCAGGCGCAGGTGGTCGCGCAGTACCCAGAGCAGGGGCGTGTCTTCGGCAACGTCCACGGTATGTTTGCGGCCATTCACCGTTAGTTCATAGGTTGGCATAAGATAGTTTTTTTATGCAGCAGTTATTCATGCGCTTCGTAAAAGGCACTTGTATTAGACGCTGGCATTATACCAGCTCCTGCGTTTGACCCGCAGAGGGGCAGCAGCTGTTTAAAGTTACACAATAATCCGGCGCGCTATGCTCAGTTTACCTCCTCGGCAGCCTGCAGCAGGGCCTGGAAGCTGGGTTCATCAATGGTGGCCCAGGCAGCCTGGCGCAAACCTTCATCGGTGGTGCAGAAGGCGAAACCCCTGCCAGCCTTCGATACCATGCAGGTGTCGTCTGCACTGTCGCCCGCAGCCATGCAATTCTCCAGGCTTACATGGTATTTATTGCAGGCATATTGCAGGGCATGGGTCTTGCACAGTCCGTGGTGACAGGTACTGTCTGGTGCCGCAAAGAAGTAGGAGGGGATATTCACTTCGCCGGTGGCCTTTCCTTCGAAAAACTCCAGCCGGTTGGCCAGCACAAAGTCGGCGCCAATTTGCTTACGCACATAGTCGCACACCACATGGTAGCTGTTGCTGATAATGCCCACCAGGTATCCCTGCCCGCGCAGGGCGGTTACCACTTCCCGTATGTCATCTACCATGGGTATGGCGCGTATGGTATCCAGCATATCTTCAAATGTGCGGCCCTTTAGCAGCAGGCCAATGCGCTTGGTGAGGATCACCGGGTCCTTCTCCTGCTGCCGCAGTTGTGCCAGTGCTTCGCTGAAACCAAAACGGGCTGCCATATGATCTATAAACCGGCCGCGCAGAATGGTGTTGTCCATATCAAGCGCCACCATCCTGCGCATGGACGACAGTTGTGCTTCCAGCACTTCATTCATTTCACTGTTAATGATCTCCAGTCTTTGTAATTCATCCTCATCTACGGTGCCGGGAATGAACCGCTGTGCTTTGGTAATGATAGCCCTCGATACCTCGCGGCTCATTTTACCCAGCGATTCCCATGGCTTGCTTTTGTTTTCGATATAGCCGATGTTCACCTCACAGATGCGTACACCCATCAGGTGCATATCGATCAAAATACCGATGTCCACACCATAGTCGTTGTAGAAGGTGCACTTGTTGAGCAGTGCCCGCCGGCCGGCAACCATGCCGCTCAGCGGTTGCTCAAAACGACCAAGCTCTGGATAAAAAATGCTGAGCAGGGGTTTGGCTACCAGGATGGTTACACGGCCGGCATTTCGGCTGAAGCTGCCCTTCACAAAATCGGCTTCGTTGCGCAACAGTGGGCCCGCCAGGTTTTCAATGGTATGGGGTGGGTAGGGATCGATGTCGCCATCCAGGAAGACCACTACTTCATTCCTTGCCAGGTCTAACCCTTCGCGCATGGAAATGCCCTTGCCTCTTTTGCGGCTGATGACCACTTGTGCCCCTGCCGCTGCTGCGAGCCGTTGGGTGTCATCTTCTGAATTGTCGTCCACCACCAGCACTTCATTCACCAGGGGGCATGACAGGCAGTCCTTCACAATCTGACCAATGCTCTTTTCTTCGTTCAGAGTTGGAATGATGACTGTTACCATGCATTAAAATTTAGTATAATGTAAATGTCCGACTTGTATAAGCCGGATTGTTGCCGGGAGTACGTTGGTAATATCAGCAATTTCAGGCTATTTGGTGCTGTTGGCGGCGCTTTCGTTTTGTTAAAAGAGCCGGCTGGAACGAATAGGACAATATTCTTTTTCTGTTTGCCTTGAATAGGAATGGATGCGTCTGCAGTTATTATTTGCTACATGATGCAGGCCAGGCTGGCAAGTGTCGCCAAATCAGCTGGTAACAGCCATCGTGCTTTACCGCCACCTGTTGCCAGGCCCGTTCTGACTTACTGTTTAAATGATCCCGCAGCCGTTTATCATACCCCGGCAATGCGCTGCTTGTAGGTGGCCAGCGCTTCTTCCAGCCGTTGTTTGGCGGTGGTGTCGCCGGGCACATTGTGCGAGGGATGGATGTGCAATTTGAATCCGCGTTCCACCAGTATTTCTGCCACGGTGATCACGGTAAGCCATACGGTGGTTACAAAGGCCATGGTAGACACCGGCCCCAGTTTGTCGGGGTGGTTTTTAATGGGCACGGTGGCGTCTTCAATGGGGGCGCAGGAGTCCACCACAATATCGGCAATATCGAAGATGGTTTTGCCGCTGGAATGCCGGGTTTGCTTGCCTTTGGCCGCTGCTGCAGAGCCGTAAGCAATTACCTGCATGCCGCGTTTCTTGGCTTCCAGGGCCACATCTATGTTCACATTGTTGATGCCGGAATGGGAGAATACCCACATGGTATCGCGCGGATCAAAAGTATACCCCTTCATGATCTCCGTGCCATATCCTTCCACCCGCTCCAGGAACACAAACTGGTGCACGCCCATTTCGCCGGTAATGCGGGTGAAGAAAGTGAGGGGCAGCTCCACCATGGGGTGGAAGCCCACAAAGCCGCCGATGCGCGGATACATTTCCTCAATGGGAATGGTGGCATGGCCGCAGCCAAAAGTGTGCACCCAACGGCCGCATTCAATACTGTTGGCCATCACGGTGGCTGCCGCTTTGATATTGTCCAGCTGGGTGGATTCAATTTTGTTCATCACGTCTCTGGCGTGGGTTAACCATTGCAGTGCAAGCATAGTATCAGTTTTTAGAATGATGGAATGTTGAGATCATATAGAAGAGCAGCATCATGCAGGCTGCCGATGCATAACACACCATGGCCAGGTATGCAACGCCATAGTGTTGAAAGAGCAGGCCGCTGAGGTAGTTCAGCAGCATATTGCCCAGCAGGGCCACGGCAAAGGCAAAGCTGAAGGCGGTGCCGGATGCCTGCGGGTAGCGGTCTGCCACCATGCCCAGCAGGATCGGAAATCCGTTGGCGAGGCCTGCACCCGACAGCACAAGGCCGGCAAACACCAGGGGCGGCCACAGCGGCACCTGCATGAGCCATATGCCGGCAACCAACATCCCGAGGCCCATCCACAGCAGGCGTGCCTGGGGCACTCCGCGCAGCACGCTGCCGGTAAGCAGGCGCATCATCACCATGCCACCCATATGCAGGCTCAGGGCATACAAGGCAAGCCCCTCATGCATCACCCCACGCTCACGCAGGTAGGTGGTGGTCCAGTTGTTGATGATGGCTTCCAGGCTGCTCTGGAAGAACAGGAAAAAAGAGGTGAGCAGCATAAATGGCTGCAGCAGGCCCCGCAGGGAGGCGCTTTCTTTGCCTTTTGCCAGTTTGGCTGGTGGAAAAGGTATAAAGGCATACAACAAGGCCAGTGCCATGGTTATCCAGCCTGAGGTAGCCAGCACCTGCAGCGGCGGCATAATGTCTTCCAGTGCGCCCAGCACCAGGGGCATGCCCAGGGCACCCAGCCCGAAGAACACACCCAGCAGACTCAGGTTGGCCCCTTTGTGGGTGCTGCTGATATCTGCCACCAGGGCATTGGTGGTGCCGTTGATGATACCGCCTGCCAGGCCGAAGAGGAGAACGCCGGCCTGCAGCCCGCCCAGTTCACCGGCATGGGCCATTATTTCAAATCCGGTGCCCATGCCGGCAGTTGACAACACCATCAGCAGTCGGTAACCATACCGGTCGGCAATGGGGCCAAACAGGAAGGAGCCGGCCAGGATGCCAATGGGCAGTATGGAGAATAGGGTGCCCGAGCCTGCATGATCCAGGGCAAATTTTTCGCGCAGGGCCACCGCTACCGATCCCAATGTAATGAGGCAAATGCCAAAGAGCAGCATGCCGGCACAGGCCGCTGCAAACGACAGGCGTTTAAGGCGGTATGTTTCAGGACGGTGCATAGGTGGATGAAATGGCCAGGAAGGCGGCGCCATACAAGCCGGCTTTGTTACCGAGGGCAGATGAATCCAGCACCAGGTGCTGCATGCCCATGGGCTGGCCCCAGCGTTCGGCTGCCTGCCTGATATCAGGAATTAAGACTGTGGCCGGCCCAAAGAGGCCACCGCCCAGGATGATCTTTTGCGGGTTCAACAGGCTCACCAGGTTGGCTACCGCCATGCCCCACAAGCTGATGCAATGCTGCACCACCTGAATGGCCACCCGGTCGCCAGTGTCATAGCCATGCATCACGTCTGCGGCAGAGATATCGGGTAGCTGCAGCGGGCCCTTATAGTGGGCCGACGCTTGCGCCATTGCTTTTGCCATGCGCACCATACCGGTGCCCGATGCCAGGCTTTCGAGGCTGGCCATGCTGTTGTCCGTATGACCCATGGTGTCCGGCACCACCATCCAGCCAATGGCACCGGCGATGTCGCGGGCCCCATGCAACACCTGTCCGCCACTCATTATGCCGGCACCTATGCCCGTGCCCACGGCCAGGTAGATGGCATCAAGGCAACCGCGGGCATTGCCCTGCCAGTA
>JALOMZ010000157.1 GCA_025455205.1 Chitinophagaceae bacterium
CAGGGCACCGACCTCCGGGCTAATAACACCATTATGGCTTGCGTGAAGCACTATGCCCTGTACGGGGCAGTGGAGGCCGGGCGGGACTACAATACCACCGACATGAGCCGGCATCGTATGTACAACGAATACTTCCCGCCCTATAAGGCGGCAGTGGATGCAGGGGTGGGCAGCGTGATGGCCTCCTTCAACGAAGTAGATGGCGTTCCGGCCACCGCCAATAAGTGGCTGATGACCGATGTGCTGCGGAAACAGTGGGGCTTTGGCGGTTTTGTGGTAACGGATTATACCGGCATCATGGAAATGACATACCATGGCATTGGCGACATGCAAACCGTAACTGCCCGTGCCCTCCAAGCTGGCATAGACATGGATATGGTAAGCGAAGGCATGCTGAACACATTGGCCAAATCCCTAAAGGAAGGCAAAGTAACCCTGGCGCAGATAGATGCAGCCTGCCGCCGCATCCTGGAGGCCAAGTACAAACTGGGTTTGTTTGATGATCCTTACCGTTATTGTGATGTTACCCGCCCGGCACGCGAAGTGTATACCGACGAAAACAGAAAGGTATCGCGCAGCATTGCGGCAGAAAGTTTTGTGCTGCTGAAAAATGAAGGCCAGCTGCTGCCACTGAAGCGCGGTAGCAAGATAGCGCTGATTGGCCCGCTGGCCAATAACCGGGTGAACATGCCCGGCACCTGGAGCGTGGCAGCCGATTTCAACAAGGCAGTGTCTGTGCTGGAAGGCATGAAGGCAGTGGCGGGTGCCAATACCCAGATCATGTATGCAAAGGGCAGCAACCTGGATTATGATGCCCGCCTGGAGGAAAGGGCTACGATGTTCGGTAAGACCCTCGGCCGCGATAACCGCCCCTCAGCGCAATTATTGGCCGAAGCATTGTCTGTTGCCAAAGATGCCGATGTGATTGTGGCTGCCGTGGGTGAGAGCGCGGAAATGAGCGGGGAATCCAGCAGCCGCACGAGTATTGAGATCCCGCAGGCGCAGAAAGATCTGTTGAAGGCACTCAAAGCCACCGGCAAGCCCGTGGTGGTATTGCTGTTCACCGGACGGTCACTGACCATTGCGGAAGAGCACAGGGAATACCCTGCCATCCTTAATGTATGGTTTCCGGGCAGTGAGGCGGGTTATGCCATTGCCGATGTGCTGTTTGGGGATGTGAACCCATCCGGCAAACTCACTACCACCTGGCCGCAGAATATTGGCCAGGTACCCCTGTTTTACAACCACAAGAATACCGGAAGGCCGTTGGAAGAGGGCAAGTGGTTTGAAAAATTCAAAAGCAATTATCTCGATGTCAGCAATGATCCGCTGTACCCTTTCGGCTTCGGCCTCAGCTACACCAACTTTTCATATAGTGATGTGAAGCTCAGCAACACGGTAATGAAAGGAAACCAAACCCTTACCGCCAGCGTAAGCGTTACCAACCGCGGCCCCGTTGCCGGAAAGGAAGTGGTGCAATTGTATATCCGGGATGTAGTAGGCTCCACCACCCGGCCGGTGAAGGAACTGAAGGGCTTTGAGAAGATTGAGCTCAAACCTGGGGAAACGCGCACGGTGCAGTTCCGCATCACTCCGGAAGACCTGAAATTCTACAACTACGACCTCAAATACGATTGGGAGGCCGGTGATTTTGAGATCATGATCGGCGGCAACAGCCGCGACGTGAAAAAGGCTACGGTGAACTGGCAGAAATAACCGACATTGTCATTACCCTCATATGAAGCATTTGATAATGGGCGCCTGCATCCTGCTGGGGGCAGGCGCCTTCACCAGCAGTATTGCCCAAACTATGACCTTCGCCCCCAATGTGGTGGTGGCCCACCGCGGCGCCTTCAAAACACAGCACCATCCGGAGAACTCTGTAGCTGCCCTGCGCGAGGCCATACGCCTGGGCTGCACGGGCAGTGAGTTTGACGTGCATATGACCGCCGATGATTCACTGGTGGTGAACCATGACCCTGAATTCCATGGATTGCCCATTGAGCAGAGCACCTATGCACAACTGGTGGCCTTCACCCTGTCAAATGGCGAAAAGATCCCCACCCTGCGGGAATACCTCCTTGCCGGCATGCAGCGCAATACGCAAACCCGGCTGGTGCTGGAACTCAAGCCTTCCAAAATGGGCCGGGCGCGTGCCGACCGGATTGCAGACCAGGCAGTAGGTTTGGTGAAGGAACTCCAGGCCGCCGCCTATATCGTTTACATAAGCTTTGATTATAATATGTTGCTGCGCATACTCCAGGCTGATCCCCGGGCGCAGACGCAGTACCTGGAGGGCGACCGGTCGCCGGCAGTAGTGAGAAAGGATGGCATCACCGGCATTGACTACCACTATTCCGTGTTTCAGAAAAAACCGGAATGGATCGCGGAGGCCAAACAACTGGGGCTGGCGCTCAATGCGTGGACAGTAAATGATGTCACCCTGATGACCTGGCTGCTGGATAACGGATTTGATTTCATCACTACCAATGAGCCGGAAAGACTGCTGCAATTGCTGCAGGAAAGGCGGCAGCAGAAGGGCTGATGTCATTGTCCGCCCCCCTGAAAAGACAGATCATAATGTTTAATCGCAACTTATGGCTGCAGCACAGGGCAGCACAGTATGCAGGCATGGGACCAGGGTTCTAACACCCGCAACGCTTATCTTAGTAGCGAAGCAACATGCGAATCATGAAGAACAAATGGTTATTGGTGTTGGTGCTGCTCACAGCGGCTTATGTATCTCCTGCGCAGGACCTCGGCCTGTACCAGAAGAAAATGCTTTTATGCGGGTCAGACACCCTGCCCTACCGGCTGCTGTTGCCGGAGAACTTTGACCCGGAGAAGGCATATCCTCTCGTGGTATTTCTGCACGGTGCCGGCGAACGTGGCAACAACAATGAGGCGCAACTGACACATGGCGGCAAGCTGTTTGTACGGTCTGATATCCGCCAGCAGTTCCCCGCCATTGTGGTATTTCCGCAATGCCCGGCCAATTCATTCTGGAGCAATGTGAACTGGACCTACGACAGCGTGACCAAAAAGCGCGATTTCCTCTTCCCCGAAGAAGGGGAGCCCACCTACGCCATGCTCATGGTGATGCAACTGGTAAGGGAGATACAGAAGCAATATAAAGTGAAGCAGGATCAGCGGTATGTAATGGGATTAAGTATGGGCGGTATGGGTACTTTTGAACTGGTGAAGCGCATGCCCAACACCTTTGCTGCCGCCATTCCCATCTGCGGCGGCAGTCATCCGGCCAACGCCCGTTTCATGAAACAAACGGCCTTCTGGATCTTTCATGGCGATGCCGATGGGGTGGTGCCGGTGGCATTGAGCCGGCAGATGGCAGAAGCCCTGCAGCAATATTATACGGCTGCCGACATGCAACTGACCATTTACCCGGGCGTGAACCACAACAGCTGGGATAATGCCTTTGCAGAAAAGGAATTGCTACCCTGGCTATTTTCGCACCAAAGAAAATAGGCATGGCCATACGCAATATCATCTTCGACCTCGGCGGTATTTTCATTGACATCCATTACCACAGAACCCGTGAGGCCTTTCACGCCCTGGGGGTGGCAGATTTTGATGCCTATTTCCAGCAATCGCACTCCAATCCGCTCTTTGCCCGCCTGGAAACGGGAACCATAACGCCGGACGCTTTTTATGATGCTTTTCGTGCTGAAACAGCGCTGGACGTCACCAATGAGGCCATTGCTGCTGCCTGGAACGCCATGCTGGGCGATTTCCGGCCGGCCAGTGTGAATCTGCTGCCTGCACTGCGGGAGCAGTACCGCATTTACCTGCTCAGCAATACCAACCAGATACACCACGATGCTTTTTCCGCGCAGTATGCTGCCCTCTCAGGCGGCGCTTCGTTTGATGCGCATTTCCATACCGCCCACTATTCGCACCTGCTGGGCCTGCGCAAACCCGATGTGATCTGTTACCAGAAAGTGCTGGAACTACATGGCCTTGAAGCCACAGAAACCCTGTTTGTAGATGATACCTTCAAGAATATCGAGGGGGCACGGATGACGGGCATCCAAACCCTTTGGCTGGAGCCTGGTTCCCGGCTGGAGGACGAGATCGGGAAAAAAATCGGGTAATACCTAGGTAAATTAGGTATAGGCTCCTATTTTTGGTTTGTGAACCACAGCAAATACCTGAAAGGATTACTGGAGCCCCTCATCCTGAAGCTGCTGCAGGAAGAAGGGCGCATGTATGGCTATGAGATTACCCGGAAGATGAAGGAACTGACAGCCGGGCAGGTGCTCATAACCGAAGGCGCTCTGTATCCCCTGTTGCACAAGCTCGAAGCAGAGGGGCTGGTGGAAACCGAATCGGAGATGATCAACAACCGTATCCGTAAATACTACCGGCTTACCGCCAAGGGTGGCAAGGAATCGGGCGTTGCCGTTGAAGCCTTGCAGCAGTTCTTTCAGGTATTGGGTCTGTTGGTGCAACCTCAAAAACTGCATACCCCATGAGCCAGTCCACCGCCCTCACCGCCGAACAAATTTCCAGCCTGTACCGGTTTTGTGCCCGCCATTATGTGCACTATTATGACCTGCAGGCCGAACTGGTAGATCACCTGGCATCGGCCATTGAAGAACGCATGGCCAGCCAGCCCCGACTTTCATTTGATGAGGCCCTGGAGGAGGTATACAAAGGTTTTGGCATCAAGGGTTTTGCCGATGTGGTGGCCGAACGGGAGCGCCAGCTGTCGCGCAGCAACAACAGGTTCAGGCGAGAACTATTCTTCAATTATTTCCGCTGGCCCAAACTGGCATTCACCCTGCTGCTGGCCACAGTGGTGTATACCCTCGGCAAGTGGTTCCCCGTGGCCACCGTACAATGGGTGGGTGGCATCTGTTTGCTGGCCATCATCACGGGGCAGGCTGTTGTTTCCTCAAGAATCCGGCGCATGGCACGGCTGCAACATAAACAATTGCTTCTCACCCAAAATATTTCCAGCGGCGTAATCTGGAGCACCCTGTTTGCACAAATATGGGTGAGCCGCCATATCTGGGACGAGCCAAACACGCTCTCCGACCTGCGGCTCTATGCCCTCATTCTGCTGGTTACCCTGTCGGTAGTGGCCATTGCTTCCTACTATGAATACTGCAAGGCCCTGTATGCCCGTGCCCGCCAACTGTATCCGGCCGCCTTTGCCACAGCGGCCTGATGAACCTGCGGATCCACCTCTGATCGGACGCAATAATAGCTGGGAAAATTCAGAATCGAAACCTGTTGCAGGCAGTGGGGCCGTCTGACCTGAAAAACTTCAAACTTCAAACCCCGAACTTCAAACAGGTTTTCTACTTCACTTCCTCAAACGGAATATACTCTCCCTCTATATCGTATTTGCCCCGGGCACCGGCACGGTTTGCATGTGCATGCTCCTGTTGGGTAGCCTGCTGCGCCTGTTCCATCTGCTCTTTCATGGCATGGAATTGCTTGCGAACCTGCGAAGTGGTGCGGGCCACCGGTATTACAAAGCCGGTGATGAATCGGTAGGCCAGGTAAAGAAGGAAGGCCAGTAACAGATAACCCATAGCCGGTCAAAGGTAATTGCGGCGGAAGCGGACATCTGTTAAAATTGTTAAACCAAACAGCATTGCC
>JALOMZ010000158.1 GCA_025455205.1 Chitinophagaceae bacterium
CGCGGCCGTGCCAGCAATTCCACCGGGACATCCGCCACGGACATCGTCAAGGAACGGTATGCGCGCGGTGAGATCGACCGCACCGAATACGAGCAGAAGCTCCAGGACCTGAGGCGATGAACAGCCGTTGCCGCGGCTCTGGGGAGCCACCGATACGCGGCGTTTCCATGATGCGGGTTTTGCTCGGAGTCAGTGGGTCGCGAAGACAGTCGTCTTCCCCGTCTTGTCGATGAGCAGCACCTGGTAATGCTCGGGTGTCGGAGACTCCATGCCTGGTGAGCCGGCGGGCATGCCGGGCACGGTCAACCCATGTGCGTCGGGGCGTTCCGCAAGCAGCTGGAGACCTTCAGCTTCAAGCCTTTTCTTCGGCTGGCCTGGGACAGCCTGCAGGCACCCTACCCGGTGCCTGGCTTTGGCTACCTGCAGGTGCAGCCCTCGGCCCTGCGCATCAGCCAGGCCATCCTGCGCCGTGATTCCCTCTATCTCAGCGTGGGCATGAGCGCCCGGCCCGAACTGAAGACCCTGCCGCAGGGCGAAAAGAGCAACCTGCCCAACCTTACCGATTTCAGGCTGCGCAACGGGTTTCGCCTCTACCTGTCGCAAACCCTCCATTATGATTCACTCAGCGTGCTGCTCAATGCGCAGGTGGCCGGCCGGGAGTTTGTGGTTGGCAAGGGCCTTTTCCGCAAAACAGTACGCGTGGATTCCGTGCGCCTGCAGGGAGGCGATGAAAAAATGTTTATCAAGGTCTTTGTGTCCAAAGCTGCCCGCGGCGTCTTCTACCTGGAGGGCAAACCGGCCTGGGATGCCGCCAGGCAACAATTGTATTTCGACCAGCTCGATTTTCACCTGGAATCGCGGCAATGGCTGTTGAATTCCGCCAGCTACCTGCTGGATGGCACCCTCACCCAGCGGCTCCGGCAATACAGCACTTTCGACCTGGGCAGCCGGGTACAAGACATGATGAACGCCGTTGCCCGGCATATGAACCGGCCGCTGTATCCGGGCGTGGACAGCCGCGGTACCATCCAGGCATTCAGCATTGATTCCATGCAGGCAGTGGCACAGGGCCTGCATGTGCAGGGCCGGGTAGAGGGCAAGCTCTGGGTGGATGTGGATGCGGCCCGCCTGTTGCAGCAGTGGCTCTGAGGGCGCTCAGGATTCAGCCCGTTTTTTTTTCCGGAAGGCAAAATGCTTTTGGGCCATGTAGCTGAAAGTAATGACAATGGCCGTGTTGATGATCTGCGCAATGGTGGGGTAGAAGTGCAGCAGGTCTACCATGATCTTCAGGTTAACATAGTTGAGCAGCACACTGCCGGCGGTGGAAAGCATGTACCGCATCAGCTGTTGGCGGCCCCGCAGCGCACTGCCGGAAAACACCACGTAGCGGGCCATGTAAAATCCCAGCGGGAAGGTGAGCAGGAAGGAGATGACCATGGCCGCAATATGCGGGCTGAGCGTTACCAGTGGCGTATGCAGCAGCTGCTTGCGGAGCACGAAATTGTAGGTCACAAAAAAGATCAGGATGCTCAGCAGGGTATTGCCGCCACCACAGGCAGCATAATAGAAGGTTTGCCGGGGCAGGAACCGCCGGAAGAGCGGATACAGCCAGTCCAATATTTTTATGATGAGTTGCGAAAGCATTTTTGGGCGGGGCCAAAGGTAGCCGGATTGCAATACATTTGCAGCCCTCTGCGGGCTACAGCCTGCGGGGATAACAACCGATCAAGAAAATCACGATGATGCTGATAGGCAATTACCTCAAAAACCTGACCCAACAGGCACTGCAGGCACTGTATGAATTGCAGGTGGAAGCCGCCCAGGTAACACTCAATGAAACCAAGCCGGAATTTGAAGGAGACTATACCATTGTACTGTTCCAGTTTGTAAAGCAGGCCCGCCGCTCTCCGGAGCAGATGGGGCAGGAAGTGGGCGCCTGGATGGTGGCCAATAGTGCGGGCAACCTCAGCGGATTCAACGTGATAAAGGGCTTTCTCAACCTGAGCGTGGCGGAGTCTTACTGGATTGAATTCCTTGGCCAGAACAACCGCCCCGACTTTGGCGCCCAGCCAGCAAACGGCCGCAAGGTGATGGTGGAATACTCTTCGCCCAACACCAACAAGCCCCTGCACCTGGGCCACCTGCGCAACAATTTCCTGGGCTGGAGCGTGGCCGAACTGTACAAGTGGAATGGGTATGATGTGCGTAAAACCTGCATTGTGAACGACCGGGGCGTACATATCTGCAAGAGCATGCTGGCTTGGAAGAAATTTGGCGAAGGGGCCACACCGGAAAGCACCGGCATCAAAGGAGACCACCTGGTAGGTGACTTTTACGTGCGCTTCGAAAACGAGCTGCGGGTGCAGTCGGCACCCGTGCTGGAGGCCCTCATGCAGGGGCAGCCTGTGGCCGGTATGGAGGCTGAGGCGGCCGCCAAAGCCCTGGTGCTGTACAACAAACTGCAGGAAGCCGATCTGCCGCAGGAGAAGGCCGCAGAAATAAAGGATGAGCTAAAGGAGATGGCCCGCAATGCCACGCCTATTATGCAGGAAGTGCGGCAGATGCTGCTTAAATGGGAGCAGGGGGATGAGGAAGTACTGTCTGTGTGGCGTATGATGAACGGCTGGGTATATGCCGGCTTTGATGAAACCTACCGCCGCATTGGCAGCGATTTTGAAACCATGTATTACGAAAGTGATACCTACCTGCTGGGAAAGGAATATGTGGAAGAAGGACTGGCCAGTGGCGTATTCTATCGTAAAGAAGACGGCAGCGTATGGATAGACCTTACCGCCGAAGGACTCGACGAGAAGCTGGTGCTAAGAAAGGATGGTACTTCTGTATACATCACGCAGGATATAGGCCTGGCCAAAAAGAAATACCAGGACTACCCCATGGAGCAAAGCGTGTATGTAATAGGCGATGAGCAGAATTACCACATGCACGTGCTGCAGCTGATCTGTAAAAAACTGGGCATGCCCTTTGCGGATGGGATTCATCACCTGAGCTATGGCATGGTGGATCTTCCCACCGGCAGAATGAAAAGCCGCGAAGGCACGGTGGTGGATGCGGATGACCTCTGTGATGAAATGGAAAAAGTGGCAGCCGATAAAACCCGCGAATTGGGGAAGGTAGCCGATTTTACAGAAGAGGAGCTAAAGGTGCTGTACCACACCCTTGGAATGGGTGCCCTCAAGTTTTACCTGTTGCGCGTTGACCCGAAGAAGCGCATGGTGTTCAATCCGGAAGAGTCCATTGACTTCCATGGATTCACCGGACCCTTCATCCAGTACAGCTATGCCCGTATCCAGTCGGTATTGCGCAAGGCGGGCTGGAATGCACAGCAACGCCAGGCCATCACCATCAACCAACTGTTGCCGCTGGAGAAGAAACTGATTGTGCAGATGGAGCAGTTCCCCGGAGTGCTGCAGGCCGCTTGCCAGGATATGAATCCCAGCCATGTAGCCAACTATGCCTTCAGCCTGGCCAAAACCTTCAACGCCTTCTATACAGAGCATTCCATTGCCAATGCAGAAAGCGAAGAGAGCAGGGTGCTGCGTCTGCATATCAGCGAACTCACGTCCAGTATCATTGCGAATGCCATGCGGGTGCTGGGTATTGCGGTGCCGGCACGCATGTAAAGCCATGTGGAAATGGCGTTTGCACTGCCGTCTGTAAAATCTCACATAGCATTAACAGCCGGAAAGTGTCTGGCTGGATAATTTAGTCAGCCAAACACCGTTTCTGACTGTCTTATCCAGCTAACGCCCACCGTATGCCCAAACTTACCCTGCTTCTTGCAGCCCTGCTCTTTACCAGTATTGCTTTTGCCCAGTCTCCGGTAATAACCGGCCAGGTAACAGACACTTCAGAAAACCGCATTTTGGGCCAGGCAGTGGTGGCCCTGCTCCGGCCTGCAGATTCTGTATTGCTCAGGTTTGTACGCACCAATCCCCAGGGGAAATTTACAATACCAGCACCCAAGGAAGGCAGGTATCTGCTGCTGATCACCTATCCGGGCTATGCGGATCACGCTGATTACATTGATGTGGAAGGGGTTACCGATGTGGGTGTCATTAACATGCTCACCCGGGCGGTAGTGCTGCAGAACGTGATTGTACGGGGCAGTGCCATTCGCATGAAGGGAGATACCCTGGCATTTGTAGCCGACAGCTTCAAGGTGCGGGAAGGAGCCACAGTAGAAGACCTGCTCAGGCGCCTGCCTGGATTATCAGTAAACAGTAACGGAGAGATTACGGCGCAAGGGCAGCGCGTAGAAAAGGTGCTGGTGGATGGCGATGAGTTCTTTGGCGATGATCCCACCCTGGCTACCCGCAATTTGCAGGCCCTGGCAGTGAAAGAAGTGCAGGTGTTTGATAAGAAAAGTGATCAGGCCACTTTTACCGGGGTAGATGACGGACAATCGCAGAAAACCATTAACCTGAAACTCAAGGATGAGTTCAAACGGGGTTATTTCGGCAAAGTAAAATTGGGTGGTGGATTGCCGGACCGGTGGGAAAACCAGGCAATGCTGAATGCCTTTAAAGACAAACGCAAACTTAGTGTGTATGGCATAGCCGCCAATACCAACAACACCGGCCTGGGCTGGAATGAAGAACGGCAGTTTGGCGGTAGCATGAATACCAATACCGAAATAGGCGACGACGGCAGCATTATGATGTCCAGTATGGCCGACGAGTTTGGCGGAACCGGCGGCTATTATGGAGAAGGATTGCCGCAGAGCTGGAGCCTGGGCACCAGTTATGCCAACAAATGGAACCAGAACAGGAGCCAGGTAAACGGTGCCTACAGGTATCAGCAACTGAAGACGGAAGCAAATACCAGCGTAACCACCCAGAATATTTTACCCGATACGCAGTTTTTCAATAACCAGCGCGGGCAGAATATCTCCGACCGCTGGCGCCATAAGGCACTGGCAAGGTCGGAAATGTTCATAGACAGCAGCCAGTCTGTGACGTTCAACCTGAACGGTTCTTATGGCGAAAACAGCACCTACAATCATTTCCTGAGCGAAGCGCTCAATAGCAAACAACTGCCGGTAAACCGCAGCGACCGCACCACCACAGGCAGCGGAACCCAAACCCAGTTTACTGGCTCGGCGCTGTATAAACTCAGGCTGAAGAAAAAAGGTCGTACGCTTTCTGTGAGCCTTTCCAACAACTACAGCAATAATTCCAGTGATGGATTTCTGCTCACCTATAACGAGTTCTACACGGAGGCGGGTCTGTTCAGAAGGGATACTGTTGACCAGAAAAAGGAGAACCTCACCTGGTCTAATTCGGCATCGGGAAGGATTGCCTATACGGAACCGCTGGGCAAAAACGGCATAGTGGAGGTGAATTACGGCTATACGCATACGAACAGCCGCCAGGAACGCCTGAGTTTTGATAAAGAAAATGGCAAATACGACGCACTGAATGAACTCTTTTCGAACGACTTCAGGTTTAAGACCGGTGTCAATCGTACGGGTGCGGGGTACAGGTTCAATGGTAAAACAGTGCAGTTTGGTCTTGGTAGCGATATCGCCTTTAATGATTGGCAGCAGGACGACCTGTTCAGGGATACCCTGAGAACCTATCGAGCCCGTGGCCGATAACAATGATCCCCTCAACATCAAGGTGGGCAATCCCGGACTGGTGCAGGCTTTCAATCACCGGATAGGACTCAACTATAATTTCTACCAGGTGCTCACAAACAGAGGGCTGTGGATGAGCCTGAGCTTCAATCCGGTGAGCAATGCCTTTTCCACCCGGGATGTGGTGGATCCTTTCGGCCGTCGTGTGTCGCAGACCGTAAATGTGAATGGCAACTACACCGCCTATGGATATATCTCCTACAACTTCAAATGGAACAAGGCGGATCTGGGTGTTGACCTTTCCATGAATCCGCAGCTCAGCCGCTTTACCAACTTCATCAATGGGGAAGAAAACAGCACCAGCAGCCGTAACCTGGGTTTCAGCGCCAGCATCAACAAGTACAAAGAGAAAAAATACAGCTTTTACCTGAGCCAGGGAGCCACCTACAATTACAGCGCTTCCTCCATACGTCCGGAACTTACTACCCGTTACTGGACTGCACGAACCGGTTTTGATGGTAGTGTGGATCTGCCCCTGAACATTGTTATCCGAAGCGATTTCAGCTACAACTGGCGGCAAACCACGGATGTGTTTACCGACAACAATAATGCTTTCATCTGGAATG
>JALOMZ010000159.1 GCA_025455205.1 Chitinophagaceae bacterium
CGCGGCAGTTGATCGGGCGCTTGTTGCTGGTGGTGCTGGGGAAGACCAGGGCGTCATCCCGCAGGGGTACAACCTTGATGCCGGACTTGCGGGCCTTCAGTAGTTCCTTGACCGCGGCGGCGATGGGGACGGCGCGCACCTCGCCTTTCGTCGCGTTGACCTTGCCGACCCGAAGGAAAAACAGGTCCCGATCCAGGTCTACCGCTGACCATCGCAGGCCGGTGATCTCGCCAAGTCTGGCCCCGGTGGTCAAGGCGATCAGGACCAGGAGATACAGGTCTGGACTGGCGGATTCCTGGCAGGCGCTCAGGAGGCGGCCAATCTCCGCTTGCGACAGGAATTGTTCCCGTCCGGGAGGCTCTTGGAGCTTAGCCACCAGGGAGGCAGGATTGACGGTCAGCCAGTACCAATGCTTCTGTGCCCGGGTCAGGACCGCTTGCAAGGCGGCCACATAGCGATTGGCGGAAGCCTTGGTGATGCTCTTGGCCGTCAGCAGGTCGTCCCGAGCCCGGACGATGGCGGCGGGGGTCAGTTGGCTCAGGCGGAGGTGCCCGAGTTTCTCCCGCCAGTAGGCTTGATGGGCCTGATAGGCGATCCGCGTTCCTTCTGCCAGTTCGCCCATGCGTTCCCGCTGATAGCGGTCGATGGCACCGGCCAGGGTGTGGCGGTGGCCTTCGGTCGAGAGCCCGGATTCGTCGCGTTCGAGCTCGCCCTCGGTTTTCCTGGCCCACTTCTCCGCGTCTGACTTGAAGCGGAAAGTCTTGGATAGCTGCGGCTGGCCAGGGCGGCGAACGCGGGCCTTGTAGAAAGTGCCCTCCCGCCGCTGAATCGGGGTAATGGTTGCCATCGCCTTTTTCGCATGGTTTCGCGTGGTGTGATATTACCATGCGTCAATGCGTATTGGTACCC
Organism: Chitinophagaceae bacterium; assembly: GCA_025455205.1. Classification (GTDB taxonomy): domain Bacteria; phylum Bacteroidota; class Bacteroidia; order Chitinophagales; family Chitinophagaceae; genus Phnomibacter. The sequence goes on from JALOMZ010000159.1 coordinate 910, forward strand.
GGATTGGTACCTTGGCCGGAAAATCGCCCTGCAGAGCTTGGCGTTACGTGCCCCTGGGTGGACTCGAAATCAAGTCTTTCTGACGGGCCTGATCCACTGCCGGTAGACAACCCGAAACGGTCAAAAAATTCAGGTGGCGGCCAAATCTGTGGCCGCCCCTGATTATATTTCCAATCCAAAACCACTGCCTTGGCTGCCTCCCCTTTTTCTTATCCCCGTTTCCGCTGGCTTTTTGTGCTGGGGGCGCTACTGTGGATGGGCCTCCATGCCTGGGTGTTATACAGTTGGGGCTGGGCTGCAAAAGCTGCTTTGCTGGATAGCCTGGTAAGCAACGGCCTGCTGGCCATGGCCAGCCTGGGTATTGCCACTACGCTTCGTTTTTACCTGCCTTCTTCCAATCGCTATATGTTCCTGCTGGCACTTAGCGGAGTGCTCTGTCTGGCCTGGTTCCTGCTCACAAGGCTTGTATTGATGGTGTTACCTGATTATGTGGATGACTATCGCCAGTTCTGGAGTGCCTCCACACCCTTGCGCCTCTCTGTTGGCTTTCTGGTGCTGGGCAGCAATACGCTCATGCATGTGTTGTGGTACACCCTGCAGCAACACCGGGAAGACGATCAGCGCCGCAATGAAATGGAGGCCCTGGCCCGCGAAGCCGAGCTGTACCACCTGCGCGAACAGCTTCATCCGCACTTCCTCTTCAACAGCCTCAACAGCATCCATGCCCTGGTAGGTTCGAGGCCTGAAGAAGCCCGTCACATGATCCAGCAACTGAGTGATTTCCTGCGCGGCACCCTCCGCACCGACCATAAGCAATGGCGCAGCCTGGAGGAGGAGCTTCATCACCTGCAACTGTACCTGGAAGTGGAGAAGGTGCGCTTCGGACATCGCCTGAACACCGAAGTAATTGCAGATGAAGCGGCTTCAAACGCACGCATTCCGGTGATGCTGCTGCAGCCGGTGGTGGAAAATGCCATCAAGTTCGGCCTGTACGATACCACGGAGGCTGTAACCATCCGGATTCAGGCACAGCTGGACAACAACCGCCTTGTGTTGATGGTAACCAATCCCTATGATCCGCAAACGGTAAGCCGCAAAAAAGGAACCGGCTTTGGCCTGCGTTCCATTGAACGAAGACTGTATCTGCTGTTTGCCCAGCCGGGCCTGATGGAAACACAGGCGCGGGATCATGAATTCATCACCACCCTCAAAATACCCCAACCTGCATGATTCCCGTAGTTATCATAGACGACGAACCCCTGGCACGCAGCATTGTGCGTGAATACCTGGCTGCCTATCCCGATCTTTTCGTGGTTGCGGAATGTGGCGATGGATTTGAAGGCCTGAAAGCCATTCAGCAACACAAGCCTGCTCTGGTTTTCCTTGATATACAGATGCCCAAGATCAATGGCTTCGAAATGCTGGAGCTGTTGGAAGAACCGCCGCCGGTGATCTTTACCACTGCTTTTGATGAATATGCCATCAAGGCTTTTGAGGCCAGTGCCATAGACTACCTGCTGAAACCTTTTTCCAAAGACAGGTTTGAGAAGGCTGTGCAACGCTGGCGCCGGCAGCCTGCACCGGAGAGGCAGCAGCAACAGCAGGAACTCCTGCACGATACGAGCGTTTCGCAGGCCCAGCAGGAACGCGTGGTGGTTCGCCAGGGAACACATATCCGCATCATACCAGTACACGATGTACTCTATTTTGAGGCGGCCGATGATTATGTGAAACTGCATACCCCCGATGGCAGTTACCTCAAGAACAAAACGATGGGCTATTTTGAAAAGCTGCTCGACACTAGTCAGTTTGTGCGGGTTCACCGGTCCTATATTGTATCGGTGCAGCAGATAAGCCGCATCGACCCCTATGAAAAGGAAAGCTATCTGGCCCTGCTCAAAAATGGGCAACGGGTGCCCGTGAGCAAATCGGGCTATGCCCGCCTGCGTGAGGTATTGGGCATGTAACTACCGCGGGAAGCTGCATCTTTGGAACGTGAAGGATATCAACAAACACCTGGTAGTGATCGGTGGCGGGGCCGCCGGTTTCTTCTGTGCCGTCAATGCCGCCAGGCTGTGCCCGGGTCTGCGGGTAACCATTGTGGAGAAAGCCGGCAAGGTATTGCAGAAGGTGAAAGTGAGCGGTGGCGGACGATGCAATGTGACCCATGCCTGTGATTCCATTGTGGAAATGGCCCGCTGCTACCCGCGGGGCGAGAAATTCGTGCGCAAACTGTACCATCATTTTTTTGTGCCCGATACCCTCCGCTGGTTTGCCGAAAGGGGCGTGGTGCTCAAGACCGAGTCCGATGGCCGGATGTTTCCGGTAACGGACAGTTCGCAAACCATCATAGACTGCCTGCTGCGCGAAGCCAACCGTTACCGGGTGGAGCTGCTGCTTCATTTCTCCGTGACCGAAGTGCGGCGGTCAAAGGATGCCTGGCTGGTGAACGGGGCGGGCGGGCGCAGCGTGGAGGCCGACTTTCTATGTATAGCCTGTGGTGGTTTTCCAAAGAAGGATATGTTTGACTGGATCACCGGGCCCACGGGGCATAGCATTGCGGAACCCGTACCATCCCTGTTCACCTTCAACCTGCCCGGCCATCCCATCACCCGGCTCATGGGTGTGTCGGCACCGGCCCAGGTGAAGATCGCCGGGCTGAAAATGGAATCTGCCGGACCCCTGCTTATCACCCATTGGGGACTGAGCGGTCCGGCGGTGCTGCGCCTGTCGGCCTTTGCGGCGCGCGAGCTGCACCAGCGCGACTATGCCTTCACCGTGATGGTGAACTGGCTGCCTGATTTTAATGAAGCCAGCCTGCGGGAGCGGGTGCTGCGGCACCGGCAGGAAAAGGGGAGCCAGAAGGTGGCCAATACCGAATGGATCCAGCTGCCGGCCAGGCTCTGGGCCTTTCTGCAGGAACAAGCCGGCGTGCGGGAAGACATGCGCTGGGCCGACCTGCCGGCACAGGCCCAGAACCAGCTCATCAAAAACCTCTGCGGGTACACCCTGGAGGCCCGGGGTAAAACCACCTTCAAGGAGGAATTTGTGACGGCGGGGGGCATAGACACGGCCGAGGTAGACCCGGCCACCCTTATGAGCCGCAAAAATGATGGGCTGTTCTTTGCGGGAGAGATCCTTAATGTAGACGGCATAACGGGTGGATACAATTTCCAGCATGCCTGGAGCTCCGGATTTACAGCAGCAGTGGCCATTGCCGCACATGCCAGGGCATAGCCAAAGGTTATGAAAAATGAAAAAAATCATAATCCAAAACAATCACCTTTCCCGCCTGTTTATGCGTGGGGGCAAACAGTTAACTTTGTTGCCATCCTCAGGATAGTTTCAACATTTCATTAATAGCTAAAGACGATTGTAATGGGTTATCTCAAAGACAGATTCAGGGCCAAAGCGGATGTTGCTTCCGCAGAAATCAAAAGTATTCTCAAAGATCATGGTAACAAGGTAATAGGGGAGGTAACCCTGGCGCAGATCTACCAGGGCATGCGGGGTATTACCGGCCTGGTCACTGAAACCTCTTTGCTTGATGCCCAGGAAGGCATTCGCTTCCGCGGTTATTCCATACCTGAGATCATCGAAAAGCTGCCCAAGGCAAAAGGTGGTTCGCAGCCCCTGCCGGAAGGGCTCTTTTACCTGATGCTTATCGGGGAGATCCCCACAGAGGCCGATGTGGAGCGCGTGACCGATGTACTGCAGCGCAAGAGCCATGTGCCCAACCACGTGTTTAAGCTGATTGATGCCATGCCCATCACCTCGCATCCCATGACCATGTTTGTGTCGGGGGTAATGGCCCTGCAAACAGAGAGCCTGTTTGCCAAAAGGTATGCCGAGGGGATGTCCAAGAAGGACTACTGGGAAGCTACATTCGACGATGCCCTTACGCTGCTGGCCCGCCTGCCGCGTCTGGCTGCCTATATCTACCGCCGCAAGTATCACAATGGCGATGACATCACGCCGGATGGCATGCTCGACTGGTCGGGCAACCTGGCCCATATGCTGGGCTTTGAAGACGAGAAGTTCAAGGAATTGATGCGCCTTTACATGACCATCCACGCCGACCACGAAGGCGGCAATGTGAGCGCCCATACCACCCACCTGGTGGGCAGCGCACTGGCCGATCCCTACCTGGCTTATGCCGCCGGCATGAATGGCCTGGCAGGCCCGCTGCACGGACTGGCCAACCAGGAAGTGATCAAGTGGATTTTCGAGATGCAGGAAAAGTTGGGTACCGACCTGCCCACGCATGAGCAGATCGAGAACTATGTGCGCCAAACCCTGTCAGAAGGCAAAGTGGTGCCGGGCTATGGCCATGCGGTGTTGCGCCAGACCGATCCCCGCTTCACAGCCCAGATGGAATTTGGCCGGAAGTATATGCGGGAAGACAAGCTCTGCCGCACCGTATGGAAGATATATGAAGTAGTGCCCCCCATCCTGGAGAGCCTGGGCAAGGTAAAGAACCCCTGGCCCAATGTGGATGCCCACAGCGGCGCTCTGCTGGTGCATTTCGGCATGAAGGAGTATGAGTTCTACACCGTTCTCTTTGCCGTGAGCCGCGCCATGGGCGTGCTGGCCAGCCTGATCTGGGACCGTGCCCTCGCACTGCCCATCGAAAGGCCCAAGAGCGTAACCACCGACCTGGTGAAGAAATGGCTCAACGG
>JALOMZ010000160.1 GCA_025455205.1 Chitinophagaceae bacterium
CGGCCTGTTTCAGGCCTCTGGTTATGGATCGTGGATTTTTTTATCTATTTTAATGGCGTAAGGGGTGCCCCGGTCAGCCGGGCAGGCCCTGCAACCTGAGGCGTGATGGGAAACCGGGCAGCCTGCCAGCTGCAGCGGCCGTCTGCGTGTAAGGTTTTGTTGGGGGCCTTCTAAATCTTTACTATGTGCAACAGCGCAAAATCGGTCTGGTATTTCGGGCTTTATATCCTGGTGCTGGGTCTCACCCTGGTGGTGACACCCAACCTCCTGCTCACTTTGGTTAACCTGCCGGTCACCGCGGAAGTATGGATCAGGGTGGTGGGCATGCTGCTTATCTTCCTGAGTGTTTACTACCTCTATTTTGCGCGGCATCCCCACCCGGCGTTTTTCCGGCTGACGGTATACAATCGCGCCGCCGTTATACTCTTCTTCCTGGTGTTTGTGCTGCTGGAACTGGCGGCACCCGTGCTGCTGATGTTTGCGGTGGTAGACCTGGCCGGAGCCACCTGGACCTGGGTGGCCCTGAAAGGGGAGGAGTCCTGAAGGCAGGCGAATGGAGTGCTGCGCATGTAATTGATATTGCTACCCATTTATGCGGCAGGCGTATTTTTAATAGTTGATATCAACCACTTTCTTTTGGTGCAGCTGAAGCATGCGCTCGGGTACATTGCAGAGGATCTCTTCCTTGAGTGCCTGCAGCGACTTGGTTTTGATATGATTGCGGTGGGTTACCAGGCTCACTTCGCGGGCCGGCCGGGGCTGCTTGAGGTGCTTCACCCGCTTCAGCTGTGATTTGGAGAATTCCATCACCGCCAGCTCGGGCAGGATGGTGATGCCATCGCTTTTGTCCACCATGCGTTTCAGCGTTTCAATATTGCCGGTTTCATACTGAAAGTGGAAGTCGGTGCTGCGCCGCAGTTCGCACAGGTTGAGCACCTGCGATCGGAAACAGTGCCCCTCTTCCAGGAGCCAGAGCTGGTTGGGATCGATCTCGTTGGCCAGCACATACTTCTTGCCGGCCAGCGCATTCTGCGCAGATACATATACGAACAATTCTTCATAGAATAGCACCTGCTCGCGGATAGAGGGATCCTTCAGCGGGGTTACCACAATACCGCAATCGAGCCGGTTGTTCTTGAGCTCGTGGATCACTTCCTCAGTGATCGACTCTTTCACCACCAGATTGAGCTTCGGGTATTTTTCCCGCATGGCTCGGTACAGCGGCGGCAGCAGGTAGGGCGCCAGGGTGGGGATGATGCCCAGCCGCAGTTCCCCCGATAATGATTCCATCTGGTCGCTGATGAGCCGGGGGATCATATCTGCCTCACGCAGCACCACCCGGGCCTGCGCAATGATGGAGGTTCCAATTTCCGTGGGTATCACCGGCTGCTTGGTGCGGTCAAAGATCTTCACCCCCAGCTCTTCCTCCAACTTCTGTATCTGCATACTGAGGGTGGGCTGGGTTACAAAACACTGCTCCGCCGCCAGGGCAAAATGACGGTGCGAATCAAGCGCCACCACATATTCCAACTGGGTCAGGGTCATAGATATTATTTATATGAACATAAAAATAATCAATTATGTTTATTGTCAATGGCCCGTTACTTTTGTCAGCCTCTGAGCCTTTAGGCTTTGCCATTCATTCAACAAATCATCTCAATTTTTACATGCATATGGAAAACAACCTCTCCAAGTGCCCGTTCCACAACGGCACCATGAATCAGGGAGCTGCCGGCGGTGGCACCGGCAACCGCGACTGGTGGCCCAACCAGCTCAAGCTGAACATCCTGCGCCAGCACTCAGCACTGTCGAATCCCATGGAAAAGGGTTTCAACTACGCCGAGGAATTCAAGAGCCTCGACCTGGCAGCCGTGAAGAAGGACCTGGCCGAGCTGATGACCAACTCACAGGAATGGTGGCCTGCCGACTACGGTCACTATGGCCCCTTCATGATCCGCATGGCCTGGCACAGCGCAGGTACCTATCGCATCCAGGATGGCCGCGGTGGCGCCGGAAGCGGCACCCAGCGCTTTGCCCCGCTCAACAGCTGGCCCGACAACGCCAACCTCGACAAGGCCCGCCTGCTGCTGTGGCCCATCAAGCAGAAGTATGGTAAGAAACTTTCCTGGGCCGACCTGATGATCCTGGCCGGTAACGTGGCCCTGGAAACCATGGGCTTCAAGACATTCGGCTTTGCCGGTGGTCGCGAAGACGTGTGGGAACCCGAAGAAGATATTTACTGGGGTTCTGAAACAGAATGGCTGGGCGACAAGCGCTACACCGGCGACCGTGAACTGGAAAACCCGCTGGGAGCTGTGCAGATGGGGCTTATTTACGTGAATCCCGAAGGCCCCAACGGCAACCCCGATCCCATTGCCGCCGCCCGCGATATCCGCGAAACCTTTGCCCGCATGGCCATGAACGATGAGGAAACCGTAGCCCTCATTGCCGGTGGTCACACCTTCGGCAAAACCCATGGGGCTGCCGATCCTGGCAAATACGTAGGCCGTGAGCCGGCCGGCGCCGCCATCGAAGAGATGAGCATGGGCTGGAAGAATACGTTTGGCAAGGGCAATGCAGAAGACACCATCACCAGCGGCTTGGAAGGCGCATGGACCACCACGCCTGCTCAGTGGAGCAACAACTATTTCGAGAACCTCTTTGGCTATGAGTGGGAACTGACCAAGAGCCCTGCCGGCGCCCACCAGTGGGTGGCCAAGAATGCCGAAGCCACCATTCCGGATGCGCATGTGCCGGGCAAGTTCCACAAGCCCTTCATGCTCACCACCGACCTGTCGCTGCGCTTCGATCCGGCTTACGAAAAGATCTCCCGCCGTTTCTATGAGAACCCCGACCAGTTTGCCGACGCCTTCGCCCGCGCCTGGTTCAAGCTCACGCACCGCGATATGGGTCCGCGTGCCCGCTACCTCGGCCCCGAAGTGCCCGCCGAAGAACTGATCTGGCAGGATCCCATCCCGGCCGTTACCTATCAGCTGATCGATGCCGGCGATATCGCCGCCCTCAAGGCCAAGATCCTGGCTTCCGGACTCAGCGTGTCTGAACTGGTAAGCACCGCCTGGGCTTCTGCTTCCACCTTCCGTGGCAGCGACAAGCGCGGTGGCGCCAACGGTGGCCGTATCCGCCTGGCCCCGCAGAAATACTGGGAAGCCAACAACCCTGTACGCCTGGCCAAAGTGCTGGATGTGCTCGAAGGCATCCAGAAGGAATTCAACGCTAACGGTGGCAGCAAACAGGTATCCCTGGCCGACCTGATCGTACTGGGTGGCTGCGCCGCCATTGAGCAGGCTGCCAAAGCTGCAGGCTATGATGTGCAGGTGCCCTTCACCCCCGGCCGCGCCGATGCCAGCCAGGAGCAAACCGATGTAGCATCCTTTGCGGTACTGGAACCCGTAGCCGATGGCTTCCGCAACTATGCCAAGGGACATGCTGCTGCTGCCTTTGCCGAGCATATGCTGGTAGACAAGGCCCAGCTGCTCACCCTCAGCGCACCGGAAATGACCGCCCTCGTTGGTGGCCTGCGCGTGCTGGATACCAACTATGATGGCTCTAAGCATGGCGTGTTCACCAGCCAGCCCGGTACCCTCAGCAACGACTTCTTCGTAAACCTGCTCGACCTCACCGTGGCCTGGACTTCCACCAGCGAAAAGCAGGATATGTTTGAGGGCCGCGACCGCAAGACCGGTGCCGTAAAATGGACCGGCACCCGCGCCGACCTGGCCTTTGGTTCCAACAGTGAACTGCGCGCTATTGCCGAAGTATACGCCTGTGAAGACGGGAAGCAGAAGTTTGTTAATGACTTTGTTGCTGCCTGGAACAAGGTGATGAACCTCGACCGCTTCGACCTGGCATAATCATTACATGGACAAATGGTAAAAGGTGACCTGGAAACGGGTCACCTTTTTTGCTGCCTGTACAGGTTGGCATTCATGCTGCTATGCTATTCGTCGTTATCTTACCAGCCTGCCGCGGCAGGCGGCCTTTATTCCTGGCAATGAAATCCTTGCTTTATGAAATTCTTTTGGGCACTATGTTTTCTGCCGATGGCAGTGATGGCACAACGCGCCAATCCTGAACCGGTCTGGAGATCCCTTTTTAATGGGAAAGATCTATCCGGCTGGCGGGTGAAGATCAGGCATTACGATCTCGACAGTAATTATGGCAACACCTTCAGGGTGAAAGACGGATTGCTGAAAGTTCGGTACGATCAGGCGGCTTATCCGGCTTTCAATGAACGCTTTGGCCATATGTTTTTCAATGAGTCATTTTCGTATTACCGCTTTGCCGTGGAGTATCGCTTTGTGGGTGAACAGGCCAATGAAGGACCGGGATGGGCCACCCGAAACAGTGGTATTATGCTGCACGGGCAGAAACCTGAAACCATGGGGAAAGACCAGGATTTTCCGATATCCATAGAAGTGCAGCTGCTGGGCGGACTGGGCAAAGGACCACGCAGCACCTGCAACGTGTGCACCCCGGGCACCAACATCGTATACAACAATAAACTGGACACGCGCCATTGCATCAATTCAACCAGCAAAACCTACGATGGCGACCAATGGGTGCGTGCCGAAGTGGAAGTGCTGGGCGACTCGTTGATCAGGCACTATGTAAACGGAGAACTGGTGCTGGAGTACCGGCAACCACAAATTGGCGGGGGCAATGTGAGTGGGCATAACGAACAGCTGATGGCCAACGTAAGACCGCTTTCCGAAGGCTATATATCGCTGCAGAGCGAAAGCCATCCGGTTGATTTCCGCAAGGTGGAAATACTCAACCTCTGCGGCTGCACCGACCCCGCCGCCTCCAATTACAAGCCGTACTATGTAAAAAGCGATAACAGCACCTGCGTGTACAAAGGCAAGCGGAAGAAGGGAAAGTGATCGGGTATGGCCTGCGGGTATAGTTATGGATTATAGAATCTCTGATTGAAGAAGACCGGAAGTCGGAAAGTCCGAAAGTCCGGATAGCCGGAAGGCGCATCTCTTAGTGCCTTTCTGTGATGACCTCCCTTGCCTCTGTGGTTTAGAGAGGTCCGGAAGACCGGAAGTCGGAAAAACCGGAAGCTGCCACCTACACTGTTTCAGCCGTTGTCTCCCGGAGGGGACACGGCGTGTTTGAAGATGTAGTGAAGACCATAGTCCGGAGTAGGGAGTCCGGAGAAGATGCCCTCCTGCAAGGTGCGCAGCTCCTGGCTGGTGGGATTCGGAGACGGATAGTGCCATTAAGGTTTAAAAGTTTAAAAGTGTGTTAGAGAAAGCTTACTGTTGCGACCCTACGGGGCGCTATGGTTACGTCGTTACGCCCTTTGCTACCGATATTGGGTCCCTAAAGGGACCATGGAGGCTATTCAAATGCGCTACAACCTCCCAGCCAGGCAGGTTTGGTGCGCTACGTCCCGTCAGGGACGAAATGTCGGTAGAAGGAAACGGAGCCATGATAACCCTTGTCCTGTAGGGACAAAACAATGAGCCCTCCCTTTTGTATGCAGTCTGAATTTCTATTGCGACCCTACGGGGCGCTGAA
>JALOMZ010000161.1 GCA_025455205.1 Chitinophagaceae bacterium
GATGAACGGGAGCAGCACCCGTCAGACCGCTCCAGGGCGGTCAGTACGGGTAAACCGAAAAATGAATAGGAATCCGGTTTCTCAAAGAAGGAAATCAAAGCCAATCCGGTCAGAGACCGGTCTGCTATCGTGGCTTCCGGGTGCCGCTGCGCGAACACCCGGAAGAGCGGCCCCCGTCAGACCGCTCCAAGGCGGTCAGTACGGGTAAACCGAAAAATGAATTGGAATCCTGTTTCTCAAAGAAGGAAATCAAAACCAATCCGGTCAGAGACCGGTCTGTCATTGCTGCTTCCGGGTGCCGCTGCGCGAACACCCGGAAGAGCTTTACCTCTGCCCCAGCGGGGCAACCTGTAATATTCCCTTGCATATCCGGTAACTTGCGTGTAGCCCACGCCTATTTCTCCTTTCAGCAGCCGGAATGGCTGGTGGGCAACCTCATCAGCGATTTTGTAAAAGGGCGCCTGCAGTATGAATATCCGCCTGGCATTCAGCAGGGCATCAGGTTGCACCGGGCCATCGACATGTTCACCGATGACCATCCCGCCACGCGCCGGGCCAAAGAAGTATTCCGGCCCCATTACCGTTTGTACGCCGGTGCCTTTGTGGATGTGGCGTACGACTATTTTCTGGCCCATGATCCGGTGGCCTTTGCGTCGGAGCAGGCGCTCTATGACTACACACAATATACCTACGATGTCTTACTGCGGTATTATGATGTGCTGCCGGAGCGCTTTCAGCAGATGTACCACCGCATGCGCCAGCAGAACTGGCTGTATCATTACCGGGATCTATGGGGCATGGAAAAAAGCTTTGGCGGCGTGGTATACCGGAGCCGGCACCTCACCGAAAGCGATACCGCCTACCAATTGTTTTGTACAGAAATGGACACCCTGCGGGTGTGCTACCAGGATTTTATACCCGACCTGCGAAAGATGCTGCACGAGTGGCGGCAGACTCAGGATCTCTTAACCTGATCCAGCAGGCAGGCCATGCGGTAATTATCGTAATAGCGCTGGTCTGTGTTCCGGAAGGCCAGGTTGCGCAGCACGCCCTCCACTTCAAACCCCGCCTGCTGGTAAAGGCGCATGGCGCGGGGATTGTCCTCATCCACATCCAGTTCCAGCCGGGTGAACCCCTTATCTCTTGCCCAAGCCTGTATTTGCTGCAGCAGCAGGCGCCCCCATCCCTTTCCATGCTGTTCCGGGTGAATGGCCAATCCACCCACATAGCAAACATGACGGGTGCGATGGGTTTGGGGCACCAGTTTCACCATGCCCACTGCCTGGCCTTCGGATTCGAGTACATATTTCACCCCCTGCGCCAGCAGCTCCTGGTATACAGGCAGGAATGCCTCGCGGCTCATGGGGTCGTACAGCAGGTAGGGATTGTTGGCTTCGTGGAAATACATCAGGTATACCAGCTCGAAGTCGGTGGCTGCAGCAGGGCGTAATTTACAGGATACAGTTGGCATAATATGAACGGGGCCCGGCCCCGCCTGCAAATTAGCCTTTCGCGCGCAAAGCAAACGCCGGCCACAAGGGCCGGCGCAGCGGGTATGTTGGTTGTTTGGGTTGCTGTAATTACGAAAACTGCTTGAACCTTTCCCAGCATTCTTTTTCCAGCATCTCTCGGTCGTCGGGGTGGGCAATATTGATAAGCGCATGGGCCCGCTGCCGCAGGTTCTTGCCCCAGAGGTAGGCGATGCCGTATTCGGTTACCACATAGTGTATATGACCGCGGGTGGTTACCACGCCTGCGCCCTGCTTGAGGTAGGGCACTATGCGGGGCAGGCCTTTGGCGGTGCGGCTGGTGATGGCTATGATGGGCTTGCCTCCTTCGCTGAGGGCGGCACCCCGCATGAAGTCCATCTGCCCGCCGATGCCGCTGTATTGCATGGTGCCAATACTGTCGGAACAAACCTGGCCGGTGATGTCTACCTCAATGGCACTGTTGATGGCAATGACCCTGGGATTGCGCCGTATCACATGCGGATCGTTCACGTAATCAATATCCAGGAATACGATGCTGGGGTTGTCGTGGATATAGTGGTAGAGTTGGTTGGTGCCAATGGCAAAGGCCGTCACTGTTTTGTTGGGATGGATCCGCTTGCGTTTGTTATTGATCACATCGTTTTCGATCAGCGGGATCACCCCATCGCTGAACATTTCGGTGTGTACGCCGAGGTCTTTGTGGTTGTTGAGGCATTTGAGCACGGCATCGGGGATGGTGCCAATGCCCATCTGGATGGTGCTGCCATCGTCTATCATGCCGGCAATGATCTCGCCGATGCGTCTTTCGGCAGGGCCGGTTTTGGCACCATAGTCCACTTCGGGCAGGTGTTGCTCATGCCATACCAGGTGGGTGAAGCGCGACACGTGTACCATGCCGTCGCCATGGGTGCGGGGCACGCTGGGATTGACTTGCGCGATGATGTATTTGGCCGTATTCACGGCGGTGCGGGCAATATCTACCGATGCGCCCATGGAGCAGTAGCCGTGCTGGTCAGGCGGCGATACCTGTACCAGGGCCACATCGATCGGGAGCACAGAGCGGAACAGGTCGGGGATATCGCTCAAAAAGCAGGGGATGAAATCGGCCCGGCCCTCATTAACGGCCGTGCGGACCGAATCGCTCACAAAGAGGCAGTTGATCCTGAAATGGCCTGCATATTCCGGCTTATCCATTTCAATATCTCCCTGCACGGTGATGAATATCAGTTCAACATCCTGCAGGCGGTCTTTCTGCTGTGCCAGGGCATGCAGCAGGTGGTGGGGGGTTTGGGCACTGCCCTGTACGTATACCCGGTGGCCGCTTTGCACCACTTGTAAGGCTTCCTGTGCGCTTACATAGTCAAATTTGGGCAACATGGAATAAAAATTTTCGTTTGTAGTGGCAAAGTTGCAAGGGTTTACTTTTGACTAAAATGAGCAATATCATGAAGCGTTCCATAATGATGGGTCTCCTGCTTTTTCTGGCTGCTGGTGTATTCGGGCAGCTGCAGATCACCGAGCCTGATAAATCACCCCTCGATATTTCCTACCACCCACATGCCTATCCCATCCTGAAGTTCCAGGACCGCAAGGCGCCTGCCACCCCCAAGGCCCGGGTAATCTACAGCCGGCCGCAGAAGAATAGCAGGCAGATCTTTGGCGAGGTGGTGAAATATGGCGAGGTATGGCGCCTGGGGGCCAATGAAAGTACGGAACTGGAGTTTTACCAGGACGTGACCATTGGCGGTAAGAAAGTGACCAAAGGGCGCTATACCCTGTACTGTGTTCCGCAGGAGAAAAAGTGGACCATGATCCTTAACAAGGGGCTCGACACCTGGGGTGCCTTCAGCTACAAAAAGGAACTGGATGTATTGCGCACCGATGTGCCGGTGACAAATATGGATGTGCCGGTAGAGTATTTTACCATTGTTTTTGATAATACCGGTATGCTTACCGTATTGTGGGACAATGTAAAAGTGGGCCTGCCGGTAAAATACAGTGTCAAATAGGACGGCGCATACCTCAAAAGCGCCCGGATTTGAATAACCACCCGGGCAGAGGGTATGCACTAAGGCCAATGTGCCTCAGTTTTTCTGCAAGTTTCCTGGCGTAACGGTTCCTGCCAGTCTTCCTTTTGGTCAGAATAACTTTTAAGATAAGTGCTACATCAGTTTACGCCCTTCCGCCAGCACCTGTGACGCTCTGGCCAGGGCCCCTTCCAGGCTGCTGGTAACATTGGCCTTGCCGATGGCAAACAGGAGTCGGGCTTCGCGCAGTGCCGGCAGCACCCGGCTTTCGTTCACTTCGCTGAGGATGAGTTTGGTGCCGCGTTGCCGGATCTCTTTGTGCACCTCTTCCAGTGTTTTGATGCCGGTGGCATCTATCATGGGCACCTGCCGCATGCGCAGGATAAGTACTTTAGGCGGGGCCTCAATTACTTTCATGGCTTCCTTGAACTTGTGGGCCGCACCAAAGAATAGCGGGCCGGAGATCTCAAATACCTCTACGCCGCGTGGCAGCCGGATACCATCGGTATTGTCGGCGGCCTCTGCGGCCTCTGCTTCCTGCAGCGCATCGGTAAGTACGAGCACTTCGCTCGACTGGATCATCTTGCGAAGGAAGAGGAAGGCGGCGGCCAGCATGCCTATCTCAATGGCCACGGTGAGGTCTACCAGTACGGTAAGGAAGAAGGTAATGAGCAATACGGCCACATCGCTGCGGGGTCCTTTGGCCACAGAGAGAAAGGATTCCCATTCGCTCATATTGTATGCCACCACCACCAGTATGCCGGCCAGGGTGGCCATGGGAATGAGGGCAGCCCATCGCCCCACGAACAGCATGATGAGCAGCAGGGTAACGGCATGCACCATGCCTGCCACGGGGGTGCGGCCGCCGTTGCGCACATTGGTGGCCGTGCGGGCTATGGCGCCGGTGGCGGGGATGCCACCAAACAAGGCGGTGACAATATTGGCTCCGCCCTGCGCTACCAGTTCCATATTGGACCGGTGCCGTCCGCCCGTCATGCCATCGGCCACCACAGCCGATAACAATGACTCAATGCCACCCAGCAGGGCAATGGTGAAGGCCGGCTGCACCAGGCTGCGCAGGCTGGCCAGGTCGAGGCTGGGAAAGGAGGGCGCGGGCAGGGTGGCGGCAATGCTGCCAAAGCGGGAACCGATGGTATCCACCGGCAGCCGCAGCAAACTGGCGGCAGCCGTGGTGACCAGGATGGCAATGAGGGAACCCGGCAGACGATGCGTCAGTTTGGGCCAGAACAGGGCTATCAGCACAGTGGCTGCGGCCAGTGCCACTGCATATGGATTTATGCTGTTTAGGTGTTGGGCGTAGGCCACCCATTTTTCCAGGAAATCGGCCGGCAGCGCACCCATCCGGAGACCAAGAAAGTCTTTGACCTGCGAGGAAAAAATAATGAGGGCAATGCCGCTGGTGAAGCCAATGACCAGGGGGTGCGGTATGAATTTGATGACACTGCCCAGCCGCGCCAGGCCCATGATAATGAGCATGATGCCGGCCAGGAAAGTAGCCACAATGAGTCCCTCCACCCCATGCGTTTGCACGATGCCGTACACAATAACAATGAAGGCGCCGGTGGGTCCGCCAATCTGCACCTTGCTGCCGCCAAAGGCGGAAATGAGAAAGCCGGCAATAATGGCGGTGTACAGGCCTTTTTCAGGGGAAACGCCGGAGGCAATACCGAATGCAATGGCCAGCGGAAGGGCCACGACGCCAACAATCAGTCCCGCCATCACATCGCGCCCCAGCTGTTGGCGGTTGTAATGTCGGAGGGTGTCAAAAAATTTGGGGGTGAATTCCTTAGGCAACATGACGGCGAAGGATTGATCCGGGCTGCATGTTGCATTAATTATCCGGGCAGGCCAATGACCATTGTCATGGACGCAAAATGGTCACCTTGCGGTCGTCAAGATCGTAGCGGGCGCCTACCACTTTCAATTCCCCCTTTTTCACCTTTTCAGCAATGAGTTCCGAACGGGTGGTGAGGGTGTTCACCTGGTGCCGCACGTTGGCAATAATGCAGTCTTCCAGCCGGTTGGGGTCGTCCAGCGGCACGGCCTGGATCTCTTTTTCGCTTTTGAGGCTGTCTATCAGGCATTGCACATGGCCGTGGGGGTGCTGGTTCTCCACCAGTGCCTGCACCGCCCCGCACCGCTCATGGCCCATTACGATCACCAGGGGCACTTCCAGGTGGTGTACCGCATACTCCACGCTGCCCAGCTCCACATCGCTGATGAGGTTGCCGGCGGTGCGGATCACGAAGAGGTCGCCCAGGCCTTCGTCGAACACCAGT
>JALOMZ010000162.1 GCA_025455205.1 Chitinophagaceae bacterium
GCTTCACTGAGGAGTCGATATTATTCAGCCAGCCATGAAACCAATGCACAAAGGCGCAGCTTTCAGCGGGATTCATATAAGAGGGCACAAACACCAGCACCGAGCTGTCGTTGTAATGCTCCTGCCAGGCATAGGTCTTCCCTTCATACACCCGCGGGGTACCGCGGCGCAGGCTGTCGGGGAAGGGCGCATACCGGCTTCCCATGATCCAGGCCTGCCCCTCCACCCCCTTGGGTAATGGCCAGGGCCGCACCGTTTGGGCCAGGGCTCCCGAACCCATCAGCAAAAGGATTGTTACTAATAAGCGCATGATGCAAACTACCCCAAAATGGCGGACATTTGCGCCGGCAATCCCCACACCCATGCCCCATCCCCTACCCACACCCCTATTGCCTATTCACTATTCACCTATTGCCTCATTGACTCATTCACTATGCAACTATACACCGAATCCCTCACCAGCTATAAGCGACTGAAAACCCGCGAAGTAAACATTGGCGGGCTGCTGCTGGGCAATGGCCACCCCATACGGGTACAAACCATGACCACCACCGATACCATGGACACGGAAGCCACCGTGGCCCAGGCCATCCGCTGCATTGAAGCCGGGGCAGAGCTGGTTCGCATCACGGCACCCTCCAAAAAGGAAGCCGAGAACCTGCAGAACATCAAGGACGAGCTGCGTAAACGCGGTTACAATACCCCGCTGGTGGCCGATATTCACTTCACCCCCAATGCTGCGGAAATTGCCGCCCGCATTGTGGAGAAAGTGCGTATCAACCCCGGCAACTATGTAGATAAGAAGAAATTCGAGCAGATTGAATACACCGATGCCGAATACCTGGAAGAGATCGAACGCATCCGCGAGCGCTTCACCCCGCTGGTGAACATCTGCAAGGAACATGGCACGGCCATGCGCATTGGTACCAACCACGGCAGCCTGAGCGACCGCATCATGAGCCGCTATGGCGACACCCCCATGGGCATGGTGGAAAGCGCCATGGAGTTTTTGCGTATTGCCCGCAGCCTCAACTACCACAATATTGTGCTGAGCATGAAGGCCAGCAACCCCCAGGTGATGGTGCAGGCATACCGCCTGCTGGTGCACACCATGATGGAGGATTTTGGCGAATGTTACCCGCTGCACCTGGGTGTTACCGAAGCCGGCGACGGCGAGGACGGCCGCATCAAAAGCGCCATTGGCATTGGCACCCTGCTGGAAGATGGTATTGGCGACACCATACGTGTATCGCTCACCGAAGACCCCGAGTTCGAAATACCCGTATGCCGCGACCTGGTGAAACGGTACCAGCCGGCTGACGATACTGTCTCCGGACTACCGGCTATCAACTCCGGACTGAAGTATTCCCCCTTTGAGTACAATCGCCGCCAAACATTTGAGGTTGGCAACATCGGCGGCAAGCAGGTGCCCGTGGTGATTGCCGATGTAAGCAAAATGGCAGCGCTCACGCCCACCGCACTCATCGGCGTGGGCTACACCTACGATCCGGTCACCGACAAATGGAGCATCAGCGACATGGCGGCGGATTACATATTCACCGGCAAGCCGGCCCTTGATTTCGCGCTTCCCGGCACCCTCAAGGTCATCACCTGGCCCAACCATTGGCAGGAAGCAGCAGACAAGGAGAAATACTTCCCCATCTTCGATATCCATGGCTTCATAGGTGCAGAAGCGAAAAGTGACACCCTCAATTTCGTGATGCTCGACTGCTTCAATGATGATACGCCCGTGAATGATTTCACCGGCCTCGATGAAGTGGCCAATGACCCTACGGTGGTGCTTTGCCTCAGCAGCACCCGCCGCAATGCCATGCAGGCCGTACGCCGTATGTTCACAGAGCTGCAATACCGCGGCATCAATAATCCCGTAGTGCTGATTACAGACAGCAACTGGCAAACAGCCGATGAGCACCTCATTCACTATGCCACCGAAACCGGCGCCCTCCTGCTGGATGGCTTTGGCGATGGCATCAGCCTGGGCATGAGCACAGACAGTTACGCATCGGCCAGCTCAGTGAATGCCAGCGGCCGCAACTACCTTAGCAATGCCACCCCGGAGCAGTTCATCAACAACACTGCCTTTGGCATTCTGCAGGCCACGCGTACCCGCATCAGCAAAACGGAATATATCAGCTGCCCCAGCTGCGGCAGAACCCTCTTCGATCTGCAGGAAACCACCGCCAAAATACGCAGCCGTACCCACCACCTTAAAGGCGTGAAGATTGCCATCATGGGCTGCATCGTAAACGGTCCCGGCGAAATGGCCGACGCCGACTTTGGCTATGTAGGCAGCGGTCCCGGCAAGATCACGCTCTACAAGGGCAAAGAAATTGTGAAGCGCAATGTAGACAGCGAAGTAGCCGTGGATGAACTCATCAACCTGCTGAAAGAAAATGAAGCCTGGGTGGAGCCTGGGATTTAGGATTTAGCGGGTGGGTGTACGAGGCATTTGGAATTTGGATTTTTCACTTTGGGATTTGAATTTTTCCCTTCTGGAATTTCCTTTCCTGCGGTATTGAATTCAGTACTGTAGTTTTGAATGCCATGTCCTTCCGCTTAGTCATTTTTCTTTTTCTCATTATACCTACCATGCAGGCATGCAAATCCCACGATGCGGCCATCACCCATCGTGGGTTTTACTATTGGAAGAGCCGGTTTGCGCTGGACAGCTCGGAAGCCGCCACCCTGCAGCAGCTGCGCACAGAGAAACTCTACATCAAATTCTTTGATGTGGCATGGAATCCTGATACCCGGACACCCGAGCCTGTGGCCGTGCTGGACATGACTTCCCCTATACCTAACGGTTTGACAATGGTGCCGGTGGTGTTTATCACCAATGAGACCCTGCAGGCGGCCACACCAGACGACATAGCAGCCATGGGCCTGAAGATCCCAAAACTCATTGGCGACCTGCTGCAGAAGCATGGCATGCAGCAACCGGCGGAAATACAGATCGACTGCGATTGGACGGCAGGCACCAGAAGCCGATATTTCCTGCTGCTGCAACAATTGCGTAAAACAGCCCTGTTCCGCAATACCACCCTCTCCGTAACCATCCGCCTGCACCAGGTGAAGTACGTGGCGGAAACCGGCATTCCACCCGCCGACCGGGGCCTGCTGATGTGCTACAACATGGGCAATCTGCAGGATCCCAAAACCGGCAACTCCATCATAGACGCCCATACACTGGACCAGTATATTGGTAAGGCCGATGCATATCCCCTGCCCCTGGATATGGCCCTGCCCATTTTTGACTGGTGGGTATGGTTTCGCCAACAGGACTACCAGGGCCTGGTGCATGCAGAAAAACTGCAGCTGCCGCTGGATAAACAACAAAGATGGTACTGCCAACATGATACCATCATAAATGGCCTTATTTTTAAATCAGGCGACTGGCTGCGGTATGAAAACAGTTCCATGAACACATTGCTGGAAGCTGCGGCACTCATGAAGAAAAAACGCAACCATCCCAACATCACCCTCATTCTGTACCACCTGGATGCAAAAAACCTGGCCCACTATGAAATTGCCGACCTGGAGCGCCTTTATTCCCGTTTTGACCATTAGCGCCCTGCTCACCATCCCCCAAAACATCATTGGCTGCGGCCCCATGATGGAACCGCACGATTATTTCACCAGCTTTTTTTCCGGCTCCACGGCGGAAGTGCCAAACAGTCGTACGTTTTTCTATACCGCCCTGCTGGATTTTTATGACGACTGGGATGAATATGACAACCAGAATGCCTTCATACAGGAATCCATAGTGGACGAATGGCAACAGTACGCCGGTGCACAGGCCAAAAGGGCTGATGTGGTGAAGATGATCTATGAGGTATCGCTTGCCAATACCCGGCTGATGGCGCAATCACTCAAACAACCCGCCACCGCACTTCCCACCGCCATCAAAAACAATACTATGGCCATGGCTCTGCTCAAGGCCCGGAAGGTGGAAGCCATACAATACCTGGTGCTGGCAAAATCCATCGAACCGTTCTGCTCGGTGCCCGATGCCTGGAGCACGGCTCCCAAAAACGACAGCCTGCGCATGAACAGCTTTATCAAACAGGCTGCAGATGCCTGGCAAAAAAGCACGGACCCGGTGTTGAAGGGCAAGTATGCCTTCCTGCGATGCAAACTGGCTTTCTACAACAACCGGCTGCCCGATTGTGTGCGCTGGTATGACGAAGCCTTCACGGCTCAAAGCCGCGAGGCAGTAGCTCCCCTGGCCCTCTCGTACAAAGCCGGTGCCCTGTTCCGGCAGGGAAAAGGAAAGGAAGCCGCCTATTCCTTCAGCAGGCTGTTTGCCCGGGAGGACAAAAGCCGGCGCAAACAAACCTACCTGGGTTTCCTTTGGTCCACCCAGCACTGCAACCCGCAATTGATGGAGGATTACATCGGCGTGACCAGCAACAACACCGAGAAAGCATACATGGCCGCGCTATTTGGCTTGTACGGCACCGAATCTCACCTGCCGGTTATCCAAAAGGTACACCAGCTGGACCCTGACTGCGAACTGCTGCCCCTGCTGCTGGTGCGCCAGGTAAACAAGCTGGAAGAAAAATACCTCACCCCAAAACTGGCTGCCCAAAAGGGAAGCAAGACCTACTATTACAGCTGGATAGAGAACGAAGCTACCGCTGCGGCAGATTCTGCCCTAAAGGAGTCTGTGGCATACTTCGAACAAATGGCCAACCAGGCCGGTACCCGTGGCCGCAACCTGGCTGCCACCAGCGCCGCCTACCTGCACTACATGGCAGGCAACCTGCCCCTGGCCCGGAAGGACCTGGAACTGGCCAGGAGCCTGGGCGGAAACGCCAGACTGCAAGACCAGCAGCAACTCATTGCGTTGCTGGTATCGCTGAGCGAACACCCGGTGCAGGATGCACAGGCTGAAGCCTCCCTGCTGCCCGGCCTGCAATGGATGCAGCAAAAAGCCCTGCAGGATGAAGAATACGCCCGCTACTTCCGTAATCTTTTTGCACAGGTAATAGCCCCTGCATACATACAGCATGGCGATACTGTAAAGGCAGCGCTCGCATACGGAGTGGCCGACCGCGCCCCCAACGGGGAGATGCGTTCCAGTAATGCACTGGAATTCCTGCGTAACGACATGCAAACCTCCCAGGTATTGCGGCTACACCAATACCTCACCCAAACACCCCCAACTGCATACAACCAGTGGCTGGCAGCCAACAGCGCCATCCGCCTGGAAGAAGTGGTAGACATGATGGGCACCGCCTACTTCCGCGAATTTGACTTTGCCAATGCCTTGGCATGGCTCAGCAAAAGCAGCAAACAGGTGAAGCTGGTGCGGGAGCATTACAATTACAAAACCAACAAGACCACCATCACCAATATCAACCCCTTCCACGACTACATCAACGATGGCCAGCGCTATGACAAGCCGGCGTCCAAGGCCTACACCAGGCTCAGCTTTGCACAACAAATGCTGGATCTGGAAAGGAAGCTCGACACCATGCGCACTGCAGAAGCCAGGGCAAAAGCCTG
>JALOMZ010000163.1 GCA_025455205.1 Chitinophagaceae bacterium
TTGACCGGTGCGGGCTTATCGGCTTTTTTAGCAGTTGCCATGCGTAACAATTTAATGGTTAGTAAATAATGCTTCGTAAAAATAGTGAGAATTTTTTTTATCCAAATTATTTTATTCACTCGATTTCCACCAAATGAAAAAAGACGGTGCATTGCACCGTCTTTTTTTGAAAGCGTATGTCGCGTTTTATGACCCTGCTTATGCAGTGATCACGGAAACAAAAGTCTTGTCTTCCTTGCCTTTTTTGAATTCTACCACGCCGTCAGCAGTAGCAAAGATGGTGAAGTCTCTGCCTACGCTCACGTTCTTGCCAGGATGGTAAACAGTGCCGCGCTGGCGAACGATGATGTTGCCGGCGATGGCGGGCTGGCCACCGTAGATCTTCACACCGAGGCGCTTGCTTTGGGAATCACGGCCGTTCTTTACTGAGCCTTCCCCTTTTTTATGTGCCATAACAAAAGATGTTTATGAGTTGAATAATGTATATGAATCAGGGATGCATTATGCAATGCTCTCGATCTTGATCTGGGTGTAGTGGGTGCGGTGACCATGCTTCTTGCGGAAGCCCTTCCTTCTTTTCATCTTGAAGGCAATCACTTTGTCGCCCTGCACCAGTTCATTCACGATCTCGGCTTTCACAGTTGCTTTTACTGCGTTGCCCACTTCAACGGCGCCGTCACGGTCCAGCAGGAGCACCTCATTCAATTCTACCTTGTCGCCGGTCTTTCCCTCGATGCGGGGAACATACAGGCTCTGGCCTTCCTGTACCTTGAATTGCTGGCCGGCTATTTTAACAACTGCGAACATATTCAGTCAAAATTTAGGGACGCAAAAGTAGGAGTTTTGCCGACAAGTACAACAAAAAATTTATAAAATAAGCTCAAAACCTACCCTTTACTACTGTAAATTGCCCGGGATTTTTCCGACATGGGTATGGCCCGGCCTGCAAAGGTAGGGCCCGGGCCGTTGTCTCAAACTGTGCGATATGAATCTGAAATCATTGCTGGCCAGGCCTTTCGCGGGGTATATATATAAGCAGATACAGCGTTCCAGGGATACGGCGGTGGCCGACCAGGAGCGGATTTGGAAGGAACTGCTGGCAATCGGGAAGACCACCGAGTTTGGGAAGGAACACCACCTGGGGGATGTGAAGGGGCTGGCCGATTACCGCCAGGCCGTGCCCATCCGCGATTATGAGGGCTTCCGGCCCTTCATAGAAAGGGTGAAGGAAGGCCGCCACAATGTGCTCTGGAAGGGCAAACCCATCTACTTTGCCAAAACCAGCGGCACCACCAGCGGGGTGAAATACATTCCCATCACCCGCGAATCCATCCCCAACCATATTAATACGGCCCGCAATGCCCTGCTGTGCTATATGGCCGAATCGGGCAATTATGCCTTTGCCGGCGGCAAGATGATCTTCCTGAGCGGCAGCCCCGAGCTAGACCGCGTGGGCGGCGTGCCCACCGGGCGCCTCAGCGGCATTGTGAACCACCATGTACCCCGCTACCTGCGCACCAACCAGCTGCCCAGCTATGAAACCAACTGCATCGAGGACTGGGAAACCAAGCTGGACCGGATTGTGGAGGAAACCATCCAGCAGAATATGACCCTCATCAGCGGCATACCCCCGTGGATGCAGATGTATTTCGACCGGCTTACGGAACGTTCCGGCAAGCCGGTGGGCGAGCTGTTCCCGCAGTTCAGCGTGCTGGTGCATGGCGGCGTCAACTTCGAACCCTACAAAGCCAAGCTGTTCCACAGCATCGGCCGCACCGTGGCCACCATTGAAACCTTTCCGGCCTCCGAAGGATTCATGGCCTTCCAGGACAGCCAGGAGGCTGAGGGCCTGCTGCTGAATACCGACAGCGGTATCTTCTTCGAGTTTGTGCCCGCCAATGAGATCTTCAACGAAAACCCCACACGCCTGTCGCTGGCAGAAGTGCAAACCGGCGTGAATTATGCCATCATCCTCAATACCAACGCCGGCCTCTGGTCGTACAATATTGGCGATACGGTGAAATTCGTGTCGCTCAATCCCTACCGCCTGGTGGTGACCGGCCGCACCAAGCATTTCATCAGTGCCTTTGGGGAGCATGTGATTGGCGAAGAGGTGGAAAGCGCCCTGCTGCAGGTGGCCGAACAATTTGGGGTGCGCATCATTGAATTTACCGTGGCTCCTTACATTGCCACCGGCGAAGGACAGAGCTACCACGAGTGGTTTGTGGAATTTGAGGAAGCCCCGGCCGACCTGGATGCCTTTGCCCGAGCGGTGGACGATGCCCTGCGGCAAAAGAATGTATATTACGATGACCTTATTGCCGGCAATATCCTGCAGCGGCTGCAACTGAACATCATGAAGCCCCACGGGTTTATAGACTTCATGAAATCCATGGGCAAACTGGGCGGACAAAACAAAGTGCCCCGCCTGAGCAACGACCGTAAGATTGCCGATGCACTCCAGCCCTTTGTGGCTGCACAACAACGCCCGCAAACGGCATAAAATTCTTTATTTTCCGAACAGACCAGACATGATGAACGATACACCTAAAAAGCGGATTGCAATTTTTGGTTCCACGGGCTCCATTGGTACCCAGGCCCTGGATGTGATTGCAGCCAACCCCGATAAATTCAGCGCCGAAATACTCACCGCCCAAACCAATGATGAGCTGCTGGTGCAGCAGGCCCTGCAGTTCGATCCCAACTGCGTGGTCATCGGCGATGAAAGCAAATACCAGAAAGTAAAAGAAGCGCTGGCAGGTACCAACGTAAAAGTTTTCGCCGGCGAAGAAGCCCTGGTGGAAGCAGCAGCCATGGACTGCTACGATATGATGCTGGCCAGCATTGTCGGTTACGCCGGACTGCGGCCCACGCTGCAGGCGGTGGACATGGGCAAGGCCATCGGTCTGGCCAACAAGGAGACCCTGGTGGTGGCCGGCGATATTGTGATGCGCCGGGCAGCAGAGAAAAAAGCGCCCATTATACCGGTTGACAGCGAACATTCCGCCATCTTTCAGTGCCTGGTGGGTGAACTGCGCAATCCCATTGAAAAGATCATCCTCACGGCCAGCGGCGGACCTTTCCGGGGCAAGAAGCCCAACTTCCTGGTAAATGTGAAGCGAGACCATGCCCTGCAGCATCCCAACTGGAGCATGGGCGCCAAGATCACCATCGACAGCGCCACCCTTATGAACAAGGGGCTGGAGATGATTGAAGCCAAATGGCTGTTTGGCCTGAAGCCTGCGCAGATAGAAGTGATCATCCATCCGCAAAGCATCATCCACAGCATGGTGCAGTTTGAAGACGGCAGTATCAAAGCCCAGATGGGCCTGCCCGATATGAAGCTGCCCATCCAGTACGCCATGGCTTTCCCCGAACGCATCCGGAACGACTTCCCGCGGCTCGACTTCCGCCGCTGTGAACAGCTCACCTTCGAAGAGCCCGACCTGCGCACCTTCCGCAACCTGGCCCTGGCCATAGAAGCACTGCAAAAGGGCGGTAACCTGCCCTGCGTACTGAATGCCGCCAACGAGATAGCTGTGTGGGCCTTCCTGCGCAACCGCATTGGCTTCCTCGACATGATGGCCGTGGTGGAACAGGCCATGCAGAAGATCAGCTTTATCGAAAAGCCCACGCTCGACGACTATTTTGAGTCGGATGCAGCCGCCCGCGAGTTTGCCGCCTCACTCATCCGGCTGTAAAGCAGGCTGGCAGGCATCATGTTTTGTTCATCCAAATTGTAAATCCTTTATCGTTTTAATTTGTTTTGTTTGCAAAAAGCCACCCGCGGTAAATGGGATACAGCGGTGGCCGATACACACGGTGAAACATTATAATTTTTGAAATCAATGATATTGTTAGCTATTGACTGGGGCGTAGTGGGTATTAAAGTGGGGCAGTTGCTCCTTTCCTTGTCTATCCTGGTGATCCTGCATGAATTTGGCCATTATATCACCGCCCGCTGGTTTGGATGCCGGGTGGAGCGATTCTTCCTCTTTTTTGATCCCTGGTTTGCCCTGTTCAAAAAGAAGGTGGGCGAAACAGTGTACGGCATCGGCTGGCTGCCCCTGGGCGGCTATGTGAAGATCTCGGGCATGATAGACGAGAGCATGGACAAAGACCAGCTGGCCCTGCCACCGCAGCCCTGGGAATTCCGCAGCAAGCCGGCCTGGCAGCGCCTCATCATCATGATCGGTGGTGTAACGGTAAATATATTGCTGGCCTTTATCATCTACAGCGGCATCCTGATGGTCTGGGGTGAACGCACAGTGCCTAACCAGAGCGTGAAATACGGCATTGCCATACAGGACAGCGTGATGTATGAGCTGGGCTTTAAGGATGGCGACAAGATACTGGCGGCCAACAAGGAGCCCATCAATGATTTCAGTGAAGTAACCCTCAAAGTGCTGCTGAGCGAAACCGTAACGCTGGAGCGCGATGGCAAGGTGCAGGAAATGGTGCTGCCGGTGAACCTCATCGGTGAATTGGTGGAGAAGCGCCGCGGCAACGCCAACCTTCTCACGCCGCGCATGCCCGTGAAGGTGATGGAAGTGTCAGACACCATGGCAGGCGCCAAAGCCGGCCTAAAGGTGGGCGACCAGATTGTGGCCGTGAACGGCAAGTCTACGTTCTTCTACGATGAACTGCGCCGCGAACTGCAGCAGCACAAGAACGATTCTGTAACCATTGGCATCAAGCGCGGCCAGGCCGATATGACGCTGCAGGCAAAGCTGGATGCCGAAGGCAGGCTGGGTTTCTTCCCGGTGAGCAGTGCCGATGAATTGCAGAAGATGGGTGTACTGTCTTACAGCGTGAAGAAATACGGTGTATTGGAAGCCATTCCCGGCGGCGTAAAGCTGGCCATCAAGAAGCTGAATGACTATATCGGCCAGTTCAAAAAGATCCTTTCCCCTGAAACCGGAGCCTACAAGGGCGTGGGTGGCTTCAAGAGCATGGGCAATATCTTCCCCGCCAAATGGGACTGGGAATCCTTCTGGACCATCACCGCTTTCTTCAGCATTATCCTGGCCTTCATGAACCTGCTGCCCATTCCGGCGCTCGATGGCGGCCATGTGCTGTTTACGCTGGTGGAAATGATCACCGGCCGCAAGCCCAACCAGAAATTCCTGGAATATGCCCAGGTGGCAGGCATGATCATTCTGCTGGGTCTCATGGTATATGCCAATGCCAACGACTGGCTGGGATGGGGGAGAGGGAAGTAATGTGAAAATGGCATAATTTGAAAATGTGAAAATGCAATTAGCTGATTGGCTAATTAGCTAATGTGCTGATGGGAAGCTATCTGATCCTATGGGTAATGTGAAAATTAGCAAATGTGAAAATGTGAAAATGGCATAATGGGATGTGCTGATTAGCTAATTAGCTGATGTGCTGATGGGAAGTTGTCTGGGCCTGTGCGTAATGTGAAAATTAGCAAATATGAAAATGTGAAAATGAAGTGTGTGATTGACGTTCAGGATTGGGT